>JBJTJU010000331.1:0-3998 GCA_046096165.1 Phycisphaerales bacterium
GTAGAGTCGCCATCGTGACGGACGGAGACGAGGATCGGCGTGCACCCGTCGGAGACGACCGAGTCATCGGACGCGCCATGTGGTGGGCGATCGGCGTCGCCGCGGGCCCGGTCGGCAGCGGCGCGTCACCGCGCTTCTCTCGCGCCGCGGCGACGGGCCTCGAGCGCCCATGGCAGGGCATGGGCCTGGCGGTCGCCGACCTCGACGGCGACGGACGCCCGGAGATCCTCGCCACGGGCGTCGGCGGCGTGCGCCTCTTCGCCTCGGACGGTGCGGCGCCCGCGGATGCGCCGCGATGGCGCGATGTCACCGGGTCAGCCGGGCTTGCCCCGCTCGGTGGCTGGACCACCGCCGCCGGCTTCGCCGACTTCGACCGGGACGGCGACCTCGACCTCGTCCTCGGACGCTACGTGGAGTGGTCGCCGGAGATCGACCTGCGCGTGGGATCCACGCTGACGGGGATCGGCCGCGCCTACGGGGCGCCGACCGGCTTCGAGGGCGCCGAGCTCGCGTTCCTCGAGCAGGTCGCGCCGATGCGCTTCGAGGACCGCTCGGCCGAACGCGGGTTCGCGGCGCGCAATCCCTCCACCGGCCGTCCGCTCGCGAAGGCGCTCGGGTTCGTGATCGAAGACGTCGACGCCGACGGCGACCTCGACGTCTTCGTCGCCGACGACACGGTGCAGAACCTGCTGTTCGCCAACGATGGCACCGGCCGATTCGCCGAGCGCGGCGTGGAGTGCGGCGTGGCCTTCGACCGCGGTGGCGCCGCCACCGGAGCGATGGGCTGCGACGCGGCACGCCTTCGCGGCGACGGCGCGCTCGCCATCGCCGTCGGCAACTTCGCCAACGAGCCGGCGAGCCTCTACGTCACCCGCGACGGACGGCGCTTCGACGACGACGCCATCGTCGAGGGCATCTCGGCCGCGACCCGCCCGACGCTCGCCTTCGGCGTCGTGTTCGCCGACCTCGACGCCGACGGGCGCGAGGACCTGGTGCTGGCGAACGGCCACATCGAGCCGCGGATCCGGGAGGTGCAGTCGTCGCAGTCGTACGCGCAGCCGGCGCAGGCCTTCTGGAATGCGGGCGACCGCGCCGGCCCGGCGCTTGCCGAGGTGCCGGCGCCCCGGCTCGGCGCCCTCGCCGTGCCCGTGGTCGGACGTGGGCTTGCGTGGGGCGACCTCGACGCCGACGGGCGGCTCGACCTGGTCATCGGCACCGTTGCCGGTGCGCCGCGGGTGCTGCGCGGCGTGGCGGTGGCCGGGCGCTCGATCGAGGTGCAGCTGGTCGATGGACGCACCGCGGCGAACCGCGAGGCGGTCGGGGCGCGCGTGCTGCTGCGCGACCGTGGCCGGACCCAGGTCCGCACGGTGATGCCGACGCGCTCCTACCTGTCGCAGGTGCCGGCGCGGGCATGGCTCGGGCTCGGCGACGCCGCGGACGGCGCGACCGTCGAGGTCACGTGGCCGGATGGATCCACCACGTCCCACCAAGTGGCGCCGGGGACGCGCGGAACACTTTGGATCGAGCGCTGACTGTGGCCGTCAGGGGCAGGGGCCCCAGACGCCGAGCATCATGCCAAGGTCGTTGCCGTCGACCAGGCCGTCGCCGTTGAAGTCCGCCGTGCCCGGCGAACCCCACTGGCCGAGCAGCGCGCCCAGGTCGGTGCCGTCGACGTAGCTGTCGGCATTGAGGTCGCCGACGCAGGTGTGCTCGCAGACCGCCACCTGGAAGGCGAACTCGTCGATCCCCGCCTCGGTGATCGAGTTGTCCGGCGTGTCCGAGATCGAGAACCGGATCCGCACCGCCGACGTCAGGTCGGCCAGCGCCGGACGCAGGGGGATCGACCGCCGCATCCATCCGTTCGGGACCGGGTACGACGAGACCGAGTCGATCGTGACCCACGTGGCGCCGTCGTCCATGCTGGCCTCGACCACGAGGGGATCCACCTCCGCCGGCGTCGACCCGGCAGGGGCCGCGTCGCTGCAGAAGTACCAGGCCGAGTAGTTGAGCGTCGCGGACGCCGCCATCGACAGGTCGAAGGCGGGGCTCGTGAGCCGCGTGGTGCCGGTGTCGACGTCGGCCGCGGACGCGGTGCCGCCCGCCGTGCCGTTCTGCGTGACCCATGCGCGCGTGCCGACGGCCGAGGCGTCGGAGGCCGGCGCTGCGGCGTAGGTGCCGCTCGTGGTGCCGACCGGCACGGCCAGCTGCCATGCGCCGGTCGTCAGCCCGCCCTGGTTCGTCACCGTCCAGCCGGCCGCGGCATCCTCGAAGGCCGTGCCGTACATGCTCGAGGTCCCGGTCTGGATCGAGAGCGCGTAGGGCTGCGCGGGCGCGGTGGCCGGATCGGCGTACGACGCGGCGCCGTTGGAGAGGCCTGCGGTCACGTACCACTCGACGTTCTCGCCGCAGGAGAGGGCGGGGAACCCGGCCATGTACGTGCCGTCCGGCTGCGGCATCAGCGGGCGGTCGACGAAGGCGCCGGCGCCGCGGCGGGTCCAGAGCTTTGCGGTGCCGGGGACCACCGTGCCCCCGCCGACCGGCGTGATCGACACGCGGAAGGCGATCGGCTGCCCCGGGGCGACCACCTGCGGGCGGCCGCCTGGGTACCCGAACGTCAGGCCGATCGGCGGGATGTTGATGTACACGACCGTGCCGGTGCACGTGCCGGCCACGAGGTCGAGCCACCCGTCGCCGTTGATGTCCAGGATGGCCACGTCGGTCCACCAGTCGAGCTCCGCCGCCGGGATCACGAGGGGCGTGATCTCGTCGAGGATGTCCGTCGGCGAGCCGTTGAACACGTTGCGGTAGATGTGCGTGCGCCGCGAGTGCGCGGCGCCCGCGGTCTGCGGGCAGAAGGGCCCGAGGTCCGCGTCCACGTCGGTGATGATGACGTCGATGCGCCCGTCGTTGTCGAGGTCGCCGCACTGGGTCGTGTTGCCGAACTCGGTGAGGCTGTCCTCGATCGTGTAGCTGGTGAAGTTCGGCTGCCCGGAGGCGTCGTTGCCGGTGTTCAGCAGGTACTTGTCCTTGCCGTCGTCGACGATGACGAGGTCGAGCCGCCCGTCGCCGTTGAGGTCGGCCTTGTCGCCGTGGTAGGGCTGGCCGGTGGCGATGACCTTGTAGTTGAAGCCGGGCGTCGTGGCCGTCTTCGTCATGATCGCCACGTTCTGGCCGGTGGTCAGGGTGTTGATGCGGACGATGTCGTCGCGGCCGTCGCCGGAAAACTCGCCGGCCACCGCCATGTTGCCGAACGCCGAGTCGATCTGCACCGTCGTGAGCACCGTCGTGGTGGCGTCGATGAAGAAGCCCGGCGCCGCCGTGCCGCGGTTGAGGAGCAGCTTGCTGTCGAAGTCGTTGGCCGGGTTCTCGGCCGGGCTCTGCTGGCACTCGCCCGGATCGTTCGTGTCGCCGTCGGCGTTCAGGTCGTAGCAGATGGTGCCGGAGGTCTCGGGGGTGTCGTAGTCGGTGTAGAAGACGTCGGGGTAGCCGTCGCCGTTGAAGTCGCCGACCGCCGCGTCGCAGAAGCGCGGGTTGGCCGCGGTGCCGTTTCGCGCGAAGAGGTCGGGGATGCGGTCGACCTCGAACCGGAACCCGCGCCAGTTGCCCTGCGGGTCGTTGCCGAGGTTGCGGTAGACGCGCGGCTGTCCCAGGATGGAGTTCACGTGGTCGCTCATCGTCGTGGCGGTGATGAGGTCGAGCCAGCCGTCGAGGTCGAGGTCGACGGCTTCCACGTCGCGGTCGTTGCACGGGTCGAGCATCCCCTGGTAGCCGGAGATGTCGCTCGCCGAGCCGAACTCCAGGGTGCGGTCCACCAGCACGCCGCCCTCGTTCATGAACAGGATGTCGCGGAAGCCGCCCTGGATGCTCCCGGGGAACTTGCGCATGCACACCAGGTCCGTGTCGCCGTCGCGGTCGAAGTCGCCCCAGGCGAAGTCCTTCTCCAGGTTGTCGGCGCCGATGAGCGACGGCGAGGCCACCAGGCGCGAGCTGGTCTGCGT
>JBJTJU010000332.1:0-11633 GCA_046096165.1 Phycisphaerales bacterium
CGGATCGCGTGGTGGACCTCGGGGCTCGGCGGGCTCGCCGGTGCCGCGCCGGGTGCGGGAAGCAACGGCTGGACGAGCCACACGCTGGCCGACACCGACAACGCCCACACCATGGCACGCGAGTCGCGCGCGGTGGTGCGCGCGGCGCCCGGGGCGCTCCAGGCCTCGGTGCCGCCGAAGGGCGAGGCGACGGTCGAGGTGCCGGTGACGATCATGCCCAAGCCCAGTGCCACGCTGCCGCCGCAGCTTGACGTCTATGCCACGTTCGTCGACTCGAAGGGACGCACGGTGCCCGTCTACCTGCCGACGCGACTGCCGGTCGAGCGCCGGATCGTGCTGCCGGGTGCGCGCGACGAGGCATCCGCGATGCCGGTGCTTGCCTGGGACTACTCCCCCTACGACACGCGCGAGGCGAACCCCACGGTGCGCCTCTGGGTCGAGGGCGACGCGCTCGTCGCCGAGGTGGATGTGCCCGACGCCCACCCCACGGGTGCGCCGGCGTGGGAGGTGCCCGACGCCGCGCGCCGCCGCGACCCGATCGCCGACGCCGTGTCGGTCACCATCGAGTCGCGCGACCCCGCGGGGCAGCTGCTCGACGAGGCCTGCCACTGGGAGCCGTTCACGCCGGGTGCCGCGCTCGATGGCGGCGGCCGTGCCGAGGTGCGCCGCCGCGACGACGGCGGCTGGACGGCAGCGCTGCGACTGCCGTTGCGCGGCCGAACCGTGGAGCGCCTGCAGGTCGGCGTGGCGGACAACGACGAGACCTACCACACCCAGTGGCGGTGGCTTGCCCCCGGCGGACGCAGCGGATCGTGGCAGGCCGCCCCGGCCGGTGCCGCCGCCGCGGGAACCGCCCCTTGACGCGGGCCGAAGGATTCTGCGACACTTCCCCCCGCGGCGGCCGTGCGGCCGCCGATCACGAACCGGAGCTTCCATGAAGACGATCCTCTCCCTCGCTTCCGTCGCCGCCCTCGCCACCCTGACCGCCTGCGGCCCGGGCACCCCGGCGTCCAAGCCCGTCCAGAAGAACGACGCGCCCCCGGCGGCCGGCTCGATCAAGAGCCCGCAGCAGGAGTTGAAGGACCGCATGTCCTCGACCAGCGGGTCCGCCGCCTCGCAGGCCGACCAGGGCACCAAGAAGCAGTGAGCCGGTGACCGCCGTCAGGCGGTCATCATCTCGCGCAGGATGCCGAGTCCCTCGGCCAGCCGGTCCGCCCGAGTCGCGAAGCTCAGGCGGAAGTGGCTGTCGCGCCGGGAGAAGACGTTGCCGGGGATGACCAGCACGCGTCGCTCGATGGCGCGCTCGATGAACTGCTGCCCGGTCATCCCGAGGCGCGGCGGCACCTCGACGAACGCGTAGAACGCGCCCGACGGGCGCGGCACGCTGGTGACGCCCGCGAAGGCATCGACCACCAGCTGCCGGCGGCGCTCGTAGTCGTCGACGATCGGGCGCAGGTCGAAGCCGAAGCTCTCGACCGCGCCCCACTGCGCCATGCTCGGCGCGCAGATGTAGATGTGCTGCTGGAACTTGGCGATCTCCTGCACCACCGCGCGCGGGCCGGCCACGTAGCCCAGGCGCCACCCCGTGCACCCGTAGGTCTTGCCGAAGCCGCGGATCAGCAGGCATTCGTCGGTGAACCGCGCCGGGCTCGGGCAACGCCCGCCCTCGCGCGCGTCTGAGAAGCAGAACTCGTCGTAGATCTCGTCGCTGATGAGGAGCACGCCCTTGCGGCGGCACAGGTCGACGATGTCGCGGAACTCGTCGCCGGACAGCACGGTGCCACACGGGTTGCTCGGGCTGCACACCAGCACCGCCTTGGTGCGCGGGGTGATGCAGCGCTCGATGCGCTCGGCCGTCATGCGGAAGTCGGGATAGGTGTCGCACGGCACCATCACGCCGCCGGTCATCTTCCCCAGCTGCGCGTACATCACGAAGTACGGGTCCGGGATGACCATCTCGTCGCCCGGGTCGAGGAGCGCCATCGCGGCAAGCAGCAGCGCACCGCTCGTGCCGCTGGTGACGATGAGCGACCGGTGGTCACCGGGACCATCCCAGCCGACGTCGGTCGCGAGGTGCTTCCAGCACGCATCGACCAGCTCGGGGATCCCCTGCGTGACCGTGTAGCCGTTGCGGTCGGCGTCGATCGCGGCCTTGGCGGCCTCCTTCATCGACGCGGGCACCGGGAAGTCCGGCTGCCCGATCGAGAGGTTGATCGGGTCCTTCATCTTCGCGGCGAGGTCGAACACCCGCCGGATGCCCGAGGCATCCACCGAGCGCGCGCGCTGCGAGATCAGCGAATGGGACAGGCCGGCGGGGAGGCCACCGGAGGTCGTCGCGGACCCCATGGCGTCACTTCTTCGGCGCGGCGGCCTTCGCGGCCGGGGCCTTGGCAGCGGCGGCCGGGGCCTTGTCGCCGGCGGAGGCCGGGGCCTTGCCGCCGGCGGCGGCCGGCTTGGCGGCGCCCTCGGCAGCCTCGCCCTCGGCCTTCTTGGGCTTCTTGCCCGCGGCGACCTTGATGCTGCGCACCTTCACCAGTCCCAGCGCGGACTGCTTCGACGCATCGAAGCGGTCCTCCTCGGACAGCTTCGCGATGCGCTCGGCGCGGGTCAGCACGTTGCGGTGCTGGTTGAGGGCGCCGGACTTGGTCTTGAGGCTGCGGTGGAGGCTCATGTCTTGCGTGTCCTGGTGTCTGTCGTGCGGGGTGCGCGCGCCACGGCGCGCCGTTCGCCGCTCAGCGGAAGAGTTCTGGGTAGGCGTCGCCGAAGTCCTTGTTGCCTCGGGCGAGCTTCTTCCACTTCTCTCCGACGGAGCGGATCTTCGCCTCGAGGGCCTTGATCTCCGGGGACGACTTCTGCGAGGCGTCCTTGTAGCCGGGCAAGACGATCACTTTGCGAAGCAAGGCATTATCGTCGGGAACGAGGTACGCATCAAGGCCGTTGGCCCGGCAGAACTCGACCATCTCGGAGGCGCGGTCGCTCGAGGGGTGGGCGAGCACGAAGTACCGCTCGCCCTTGATGCGGGGATCGCCCTTGTTATCGGTTGCCGTGGGTCGGGCCGGCGCCGTCGATGGACGGCTTGCCGTACTCCCGGAAGTGCCCGAGGCGCCGGTGCGGGCCGGCGTCGGCGCGGCAGGCTCGATGGTCGCCGGCTCCGACGCGCCGCGCGACGCAGCGGCGCGGCCGCGCTGCACGCCGATGCCGTAGGCGATGGCCACCAGCACGACGACGCCCGAGGCGATCGCCGCGGCGCGGCCGAGCGAGATCGTGAACGAGTCGGGAAGCCCCGGCGCACGCCCCGTGCGTGCGGCACCGGCGGCCGGGCTCGGCGCCGGACGTGGCGCGGGCCGCGGCGCCGCGTCGACGGGCGTGCCGGGGCGACGCATCAGTTCGTAGAGGGCCGGAGCTCCGCGCCGGGTCATGGGCAGAACAGTGTAGGGGCTCGCTCAGGGCCCCGCCGGGGCACCCCAGGCCGCCGCGCAGGCGGCGATGCCGGCCCGCGGATCGGTCCACTGGCGCGCGTCGATCACCGCCAGGCCGCGGAACCCGGCCACCTCCAGGGCAATGCGGTAGGCAAGCGCATCGAGCCTCGACTCGCCGGCGATGCCGACGGGCCCGCGCATCCCCGCGCGCGTCAGGTCCACGATGCGCGCCGCGGCCAGGCGCGTGCCGGCGCGGCTCGCCTCCGTGGCGGGGTCGCCGCCCGCAGCAAGCACCGCGGCGGGATCGATGCAACGTCCGAAGGGCGGGAACGGCAGGTCGGTCGACGGGCCCGCGTCGGCGATCGTGACGCCGTGAAGGTCGGCGGCGGCGGTGATGGCGTCGATGGCCTCGCGACGACGCGCGTCCGGCGCATCGCCGGCGCCCGCGGCCGGCAGCATGACGCACACCGGCGCGCGGCCAAGCTCGCCCGCCAGCTCGCACGCGGCGGCCACGGCGTCGATCGCGCGTTCGACGTTCGCGGGGTCGGTGAAGTGCGACGTGGGGATCCACGCATCGATCCCCGAGGCGACGAGCTCAAGGCGCACGAGCGTCGCGCGCAGGTCACGCCGCGCGCTCTCGCCAAGCTCGCGCGGACGCATGCCCGGCTGCGTGGCGCTCAGCTGGGCGCCGCGGATGCCCGCGGCCGAGAGCCAGGCGAATGCCGACGCCGGGTCGCCGAGCGGCGCGACCGTGGCGGCGACCGGATGCTGGGTTCGTGCGGGCATGGAGGGTGGAAGGTAGCGCCGGCGCTCGAAACGCCGCGGCCGGATGACCGCGCTACCGTCCCTAGACTCGTGCCATGCCCAAGGCGCCCGCCGAGACACGGCCCGAGTGGCCGGCCCTGCCCTTCGCGCTGCCGAAGCCGGGTCGGGCGCGGCGCGAGCGGGCCGCGCGGCTCCTGGTCGCCCTCGACCGCGCCTACCCGGATGCCGAGTGCCGGCTCGACTGGAACGCGCCGCACGAGCTGCTGGTGGCCACGATCCTGAGCGCCCAGGCCACCGACGAGAGCGTCAACGCCGCGACCCCCGCCCTGTTCCGGCGCTTCCCCACGCCCGCGGCGCTCGCCCGCGCCGGGGCCGACGAGATCGCTCCCTTCATCCGCACCATTGGGCTGTGGCGGAACAAGGCGCGCGCGGTCGAGGAGTCGATGCAGGCGCTCGTCGAGCGCCACGGCGGCGAGGTGCCGCGCGACATGGACGCGCTGCTTGCGCTGCGCGGCGTGGCGCGCAAGACGGCGAACGTCGTCCTGGGCAACTGCTTCGGGATCCAGGCAGGCGTCGTGGTGGACACGCACGTCGGTCGCCTGGCCAAGCGCATGGGACTCAGCCGCCACGACGACCCGCAGAAGGTGGAACGCGACCTGATGGCGCTCTTCCCCCGCGAGCGCTGGTGCGACCTGAGCCACCTGCTGATCTTCCACGGCCGCGCCGCATGCCGCGCGCGCGGCGCGCGCTGCGCGGGCGACCCGATCTGCCGCGAGTTCTGCGCCGACGGGCGCCGCGCGGTCACTCGATCTCGCCGCGACCCTTGAAGACCGGTGCCTCGCCGACGGCGATGGGCTTCACCAGGATGAAGCCGCCGTGCAGCGCGACGATCGAGGCGCCGCCGCCGATGCGCTCGGGGTAGATGAAGAGCGGCGGGCCCTCGAAGCGGAACGAGCGGATGGTGTCGAGACGGCCCGTGGCGGCTGGCGTCGCTCCATCGTCCTCGGCACCGGCAGCCGCCTTGGGCGCGCCGGCCGCCGCCGCGGGCACCGGCGTCGCGTCCACGCGCCGCACCACGTCAATGCCGAAGTCGTGCCCCACCCAGACGTCGCCGTCCACCAGCTCGATCACGGTCACCAGGCTGCCTGCGGGCGGCTCCCAGCGCTCGACCGCGCCGCCGTGGCGGAACTCGACGGCCTTCGCCAGCGTGTTGCCGGACTCGTCCTTCTCCTTGATGAGCTTGGCGGTGCCCCACGACGCCGCGCACTCGGGATCGTTGGCGCTCACGAGGTCGGTGGTCTTGTCGGTGATCTCGGGGGTGCCGCCGATCCGCCAGAGCCAGAAGCCCTCGCGCCCGCCGGCGAGGATCCGGCGGCCATCGGTCATCGCGACCTCGAGCAGGCCCGGGGAGCGCTCGACGTTGTAGAAGGTGTCGCCGTCGCGGCGCTCCTCGGCGCGGTGGCGGTACATCGCGCGCCCGAACGAGCCGGCGACCGCGTAGTGGTTGGGGCGGATCTGCGCGATGTCGCGCCCGCCGCGCAGCGGGATCTCCTCGGGCTCGACGAGCTCCAGTCCCTGGATCCGCCAGGTGTGGATGATGCGGTCGGTCACCGCGAACACGCGGTCGCCGAGGACGCGCACGCGTCGCACGAGCGCGGGCACGGCGCGGTGCGAGGTCTCCGCGAACGCGCCGGTCATCATGCCGACCGACGCGCCGTTGTTTCCCTGCAGGGCGAACACGTAGCCGCCCGGCGGCCCCACGCCGGAGGGAAGCGCCGCGAGCTGCGTGGCCGCCCCCAGGTAGCGCTCGTCCTCGAGCATGAGGATGCGGCGGCCCGAGGTGCACGCCGGTCCCGCCGGGGTCTGCACCACGCGCCCGGCCGGCTTGCCCTTCAGGAAGACCTTCCTGTCGGAGAGCCGGACCACCCCGCCCGGGCCCGAGACCCACGTCTCGCCGCCGGCGCGCGACACGAGCCGCGGCTCGATGCCCAGCTCCTCGGCGGTGACGGTCGCGCTCACGCGCGGATCGGCGTTCTCTGAGATGTCGAACTCGACGAGCGCGGTGCGGTCGGAGATCGCCCACGCGTGGTCACCCTCGACCACGAGGTCGGTGAGCGCCCCGCCCTCGCCGAACGGGACGCCCTCGGCACGGCCCAGCTCGCGCCCGGTGGTGACGTCGATCACCAGCAGCTCGTTTCCGAAGGTCTGCACCCAGCGCGGGCCGTCGACCACGGTCACGTGGTGCGTGCCGCCCGAGTGCTGCACCACCTGCAGCTCACGGGGGCGGCGGTCGGTGCGGTCCTCCTTGACGTACTGCGGCGTGCACGCGGCGCACCAGGCCAGCGCGGCAGCGGCAAGGAGTCGTGCGGCCCATTCGCCTCGCATCGGGGAGAGGGTATCCGCATGTGATAGCGTCCGGGATCCCATGGCCATGACCCCACCGGCGGGCGCGGCGGGCGACCGCCTCGCGCAGCTCATGCGGATGGCGGATGCCGAGCCCGGCGACCCGTTCTTCCCCTACGGCATCGCGCAGGAGCATGCGCGCGCAGGTCGCCACGACGACGCGATCGCGTGGTACGACCGCACCGTCGCGGTGGACCCGGCCTACTGCTACGCGTACTTCCACAAGGCGCGGTCGCTCGAGGAACTCGGCCGCATCGACGAGGCATGCGCGGCGCTGCGCGCGGGCATCGAGCGTGCGCGGACGGCGGGCGACCGCCATGCCCTCTCCGAGCTCTCGGGCTACCTCGACCAGCTCACCTGATCCACCGATGGCACGGCGACGCACCACGGCACGGACGATCGACGCGGTGCGCGCCCTCGCAGGCGACCCGATGACGGTCGAGGTGCGCGTCGCGGGCGCGACCGTCGCGCAGATGCCGCGGCCACGCGCGGAGGCGCTGGGACTTGCCGAGGGCATGAAGTGGACGCCGGCCCTCGCGGCACGGGTCGACCGCGCGTGCGCCGAGGCATTGGCGCGCGAGGCGGGGCTGGCGTTCCTGGCGCGCAAGGCATGGAGCGCCAAGGGGCTCGAGGCGCGCCTCGTGCGCGCCGGGCACGAGCCGCGCGCGGCGCGCGACGCCGTCGCCGCGATGGTGGCCGACGGATGGCTCGACGACCGCGCGTTCGCCGAGGCGCGCGTCGAGCAGCTCTCGCGCCGCGGGGCGATGTCGCGGGACGCGCTCGCGGAGTCGCTCGAGGCCGACGGCGTGGGCGAGGCGGTCGCCGCCGACGCCGCGCGCGCCGGCGCCGGCACCGCCGCCGACCTGCGCGCCGAGGCGCGGGCAGCCAAGCGCGCGGGCGAGCGCGCCTCGCGCGTCGCGGGGCGCTTCGCGCGACGCGGCTTCGACGCGGATAGCATTCGCGACGCGCTCGAACGCGCGGGCTACGAGCTCGACGGATGACCAGCACCACCACCGCCTTCCGATCCCTTGCGGTCGCCGCGGCCCTCGCCGCCGGCGCGTGCCGCAACCCATCGGCGACGATCGTCGGTGCGGGCGAGGCACCGCTGCCGGACATCGCCGACGCACGTGCCCGGGAGCTTGGGCGCCAGGGCGATGCGGTGACGCTCGACGGTGCCCCGGTCGCGCGGACGCCGGCCCCGGAGACCACGTCGCTCGACCGCTCCGGCTGGCAGGCCGTCACCATCGACCAGCCGCGCGGGCAGGTCGAGGTGCAGCCCACCTACTACAAGCGCTTCGACGGCAACCCCGACGACCCGCGGGCGCGCGGCGACTACCCCACCATCGCGACGGCGCTGAACACCGGTGGCGGCCGTCCGACCGCGGTGCAG
The DNA here is from genome assembly GCA_046096165.1 of Phycisphaerales bacterium. Lineage (GTDB taxonomy): Bacteria > Planctomycetota > Phycisphaerae > Phycisphaerales > SM1A02 > UBA966. The sequence continues at coordinate 7,978 of JBJTJU010000332.1, forward strand.
GACGGACTGGTCTCCCCGGCCTCCGGGATCCTGTGGCTCGTGGCCGTGCCCGGCCAGATCATCGTGCTGCCTCCGTGGACCATCGAGCGCCAGCCGACGAACGACGGCGTGCAGTGGCTGCCGCCGGCCGCGGGTGCGCCGGCCGCCGCGGCCGCGCCCGCCACCCCCTGAGCCATGCAGTCGCTCGATGCCCGAGGGCTTCCCGCCGGCTACCCGTTCAACCCGGACTGGGAAGTGACGCCGCGCGAGTTCCGCGACCGGCGCGGGTCGGGCGAACCGGTCGTCCTCGTCGACTGCCGCACCGCTGCCGAGCGCGCCACCGCCTCGATCGACGGGTCGATCCACGTGCCAATGCACGAGCTCTCGGCGCACCTCGATGCGCTGCGCGCGCACGAGACGGATCCCGTCGTCGTGCACTGCCACCACGGCGCGCGCAGCCTGCAGGTGACGGCCGCGCTGCGGCAGGCGGGCTTCGAGGACGTGCGCAGCATGGCCGGGGGCATCCACCTCTGGTCCCTCGACATCGATCCCTCGGTCCCGGTCTACTGACCCCGTGCTCCGCACGCGACTGATCACCGGCACCCTGCTCGTGGCGGCGCTCGTGGCGCTCCTGTGGGCGGACGGCGCGGCCGGCCGGGCGGTGGATGCGGACGGTGCGCTCTCGCGCGCGCTCGGCGGGACGGACGGCGTGGTGATCGTCCCGTTTGCGCTCTGCCTCCTGGTGCCGCTCCTCGGCATCGAGCTTGCGCGGCTCCTGCGCGGGGCGGGGGTCGACGCACCGACGTGGCTCACGGTGCTGGCCGCGCTCGCGGGCGCGGCATCGGTGCGCGCCGCGCCGGCACTCGGCCCCGCACACGCGGCCGCCACGGTGGCGATCGCCGCGTGGGCCACGCTCTCGGCGGCGCTCGTCGTCCACAGCCGCGGGCAGCGGATCGCCGGCGTCGCGGCCGCCACGGGCGGCACGCTCCTCGCCTTCGTCTACGTCGGATTGATGGTGGGCACGTGGCTCCTCGTCCGCTGCGAGGTGGGGCCGTGGGTGATGGCCGGCGCCGTGCTCACCGTGAAGGCGAGCGACATCGGCGCGTACGCGGCCGGCATGAGCTTCGGGCGGCACAAGATGATCCCGTGGCTCAGCCCGGCGAAGAGCTGGGAAGGGCTGGCGGGCGGCATCGCGCTCGCCGCGGCGGTGGGCGGCGCCATGGCCTGGTGGAGCGCGGGGCTCCCCGATCCGCGCGACCACGTGCCCGTGGTGCTCGGCGCGGCGACCGGCGCGGTGCTCGGCCTCGTCGGGCCGTTCGGCGACCTCGTCGAGAGCCTGCTCAAGCGCGGCGCAGGGGTGAAGGACTCGGGAAGCGTCCTGCCGGGGATGGGCGGGGTGTTCGACGTCCTCGACAGCCCGCTGATGGCCGGGCCGGTCGTGTGGCTGGCGCTTCAGGTTCGCTGAGGGACGGGGCCGGGTAGGCTTGTCGATCCGCGCCCCGCGCGGACCCACCACACCATGACCCTGATCTCCAGCCTCCGCGCGCTCCATCTCGTCGACAGCCAGGTCCGCGGGATCCGCAACCGATTCGACGGCGCCGAGCGCGACCTGAAGCGCCACCAGCAGCAGCTCGACACGCTGCTCGCGCGGCGCAAGGACCACGAGGCGCAGTCCCGGCAGCTGCAGGCGGCGGTGGCGAACCTCGAGCTCGAGGACAAGACGTTCAAGGACCGCATGGAGCGCCTGCGCGCCGAGCTGAACAGCTCGAGCAACCCGCGCCAGTACAACGCGCTGCGCGACGAGCTGAAGGTGATCGAGGGCAAGCGCGACGCACTCGCCGAGCGGACCCTCGCCCAGATGGAGAACGTCGAGAAGCTGAAGGCCGAGATGGCCGCGGGCGATGCCCCGATCGCCGACCGCACGAAGCTGCGCGACCTCGCGAAGGCCGCGCTCGACGAGGCGAAGTCGGAGCTCGGCGAGCGGCTCGCGGAGCTCGAGGCGCAGCGCGGGCGCGCGGCGGCGAACCTGAAGCAGGAGGTGCTCGAGGCCTTCGAGGAGGCCGCCGACCAGAACGACGGCGAGGCGCTCGCCGAGGTGACCACCGTCAGCGTGCGCCACCGCGAGTTCGCCTGCGGCGGATGCAACGCGGAGCTGCCGCTCGATGCGTTCAGCCGCGTGTCGGCGCAGCGCGACGACCTGGTGACCTGCATGAACTGCGGCCGGATCCTCTACATGGACGTGGTGCCCGAGCGTCCGGGCGCGAAGAAGACCAAGGCCGAGAAGCGGGACGAGGCCCTCGAAGCCGAGGGGATGTGATGCAGCCGAACGGACCCGGGCCGCACGCCGCGCACGACGCGCAGCTCGAGCGGCTCCGATCGATGTGGAAGGACGCGCTCGGCCAGGCCCGCACGGCGGGACCCGGCTCGATCGCCTTCGCGCGGCTGGCCGACCTGGCTGCCGCGTGCGCGGGTGCGTGGATCCGCGCCGACCGCCGCGACGAGGCCCGGGCGGTGGCGGGCGATGCGCTCGCCGTCATGCGCGACGCATGCCGCGCCGAGCGCGATGACCTTGCGCGCCACCTGGCGTTCGGGCGCGTGCTCGAGCTGACCGCCGCGGTCGAGGGCGGCGCCGGCGACGCGCGCGGCGCGGTCGACTGCCTGCGGGCGGCCCTCTCGGTGGTCGGGCGCTTCGCCCCCGCCATGCGCGAACGGACGACGGACCCCCTGGCGCGCATCGCGATCGCCTCGGGACTCCTGCGGCCCATCACGAGCGCCGCCCGAATGGTCGACGACCCTTCGCAGCGCCGTGCGGCCTTTGCGCAGGCGTGGGACGAGGCGCGCGCGTGGGCGACGGCCGCCTCGGGCGCGGCCGACCATGCGACGGCCATCGAGGCGGCGGTGCTGGCGGCCTTCGAGCTGGCCGTCGAGGAGCACGCCGACCGGGCGAGCGACTGCCTGGAGCGCTGCGAGGACCTGCGGCCGCACCTGGACGAACTGGCCGCGGTGCGAGGCGACGACGCCGTCGTGCGGCAGCACCGCGCGGCGCTCGCGCGGCTCTCGGCCGATGCTTGGGCGCGGCTTGGCGTCCTCGCCGATGCGCGCACGCTGCTCGAGGAAGCCATCGTGCACCTGGACGCGGCCGCCGCGGCGACGGGCGCCGACCACCGTGCGATCGATGCCCAGCGCGCGCAGCTCGCCGACCAGCGTGCGGCGCTCGGCGCACGCGGGGTGCGCGCCACGCCGGCGCGCGTGCAGCCGCTCGCCGGTTGACCGCGGGGCGACGGGCGCTTCCGTAGACTCGCACGCGTGGCGGGTCCAGACCCCATCCTGAGGACGCAGCTCGCGGGCACCGAGCTCGCGACGCCCATCGTGGCGGCGGCCGGGACGTGCGGCTACCTCGACGAGCTTGCGGATGCGTTCGACCTCCGCTGGCTCGGCGCGGTGACCACGAAGAGCATCACCGTCGAGCCACGCGCGGGGAACGACCCGTGGCGGATCATCGACGTCCCGGGCGGCATGATGAACGCGATCGGCCTCGCGAACGTCGGCCTCGGTGCCTTCCTGCGGGACAAGCTCCCGCATGCGCTCGGGCTTCCCTGCCGGGCGTTCGGGTCCGTGGCCGGCCACTCGGTCGACGAGTACGTGCGGATGGCCGCGGCCTTCGACGCCGAGACGCC
>JBJTJU010000333.1:0-10036 GCA_046096165.1 Phycisphaerales bacterium
GTGCATCGAGAGGCCGTAGAGCTGGCGCGCCAGGCCCACCGAGAAGTCGGCGATGTCGACGCATTCCTGGATCTCGCCGAGGCCCTCGGGATGGATCTTGCCCATCTCGCGGGTCACCAGCTCGCCGAGCGCATCCTTGTGGGTTCGGAACGCCTCGCCCATCAGGCGGACGATCTCGCCGCGCTTCGGGGCAGGGAGCATGGCCCACTCGTGCTGCACGGCCTGTGCCGCGGCCACCGCGCGCCCGTACTCGCGCACCCCGTCGAGCCGCACGGTGGCGAGCACCCGGCCCGTCGCCGGGTCGAGGCTGTCGACCGCCTTGCCCTCGGCGAGCATGGACGCGGTGCGGGTGGAACGCCCGAGCAGGCGCGCGTCGCGCGCGATGCCGAGCCGCTTCAGGACGTCGCTGGCCATCGGTGCCTCACTTCGGCTGGGCGGGCATGGCGCCGGCGGGCGCCGCGGGGGCGGCGGGCGCCGCGGGCTTGGCCTTCGCGGCCTCGATCATCGACGCCGCGGACGCGGCATCGAGCTCGACGGCCTTCGTCATGACGATCGCCTCGACCGGCACGTCGGAGAAGACCTGCTTGCGGCCGGCCTGGTCCGTGACCTCCTTCGAGGTGGTCGGCGACGCACCCATCGCGTCGAGCACGTCGAGGCCGACGACGATCTTGCCGAACACCGCATAGCCCGGGCCGTTGGCGCCGTCGAGGGCGGGGTTGTCCTTCAGGTTCAGGAAGAACTGGCTGGTGGCCGTGTCGGGCGAGGGCAGGCGGGCCATGGAGATGGTGCCGCGGCCGTTCTTCAGGCCGTTCTTCCACTCGTTCTTGATGGCGGGGTTGGTCTGCTTCTGGACCATCGCCTGGTCGAAGCCGCCGCCCTGGACCACGAAGCCCGGCACGATGCGGTGCACGACCGTGCCGTCGTAGAAGCCTGCCTTCACGTACTTCATGAAGTTGTCGACGCTGATCGGCGCCTTGACGGCATCGAGCTCGAGCAGCATGTCGCCCTTGCTGGTGGAGATCTTGACGAACCTCACGCCGGCCGCGGCCGGTGCGGGCGCGGGGGCCGGGGCCTGGGCGGGCGCGGCGGGCGCAGCCGGCGCCGCTCCGTCCTGCGCGACGGCGGGGATCGCGATCGCGATGGAGGCGGCCAGGGGGGCGACGAGCGCGCGGAACGAGATGGAGCGGTTCATCATGGTCGGTGGGTCCTCGGTGGGGCGGCAATCATACGAGCCCGCGATCCCCGGCGACGGCACACGGCGCGCGCGGCAGGCATAGGATCTTCGGCCGCATGCACGGTCCGTTCCGCCCGATCCTCGACCTCTTCAGCAGCGTCCGGTTCGGCATCGCGATCCTGGCCGTGCTCTTCGTCTACATGTCGGTCGGGTCGGCGGGCATCGTCTACCCGGTGCACCCGAACCTGTTCCATCCGGATGCGTGGGTGCACGCGCAGCTCCGCCAGTGGCGGCCGTTCGAGATGACCGAGTTCGAGTGGTTCCACTGGTGGCCGTTCGACGTGCTGCTCGGGCTGCTGGTGGCGAACCTGGCGATCACCACCGTGCGGCGCATCCCGTTCCGCCCCGTGAACTACGGCGTGTGGGGGATCCACACCGGGATCGTCGTCCTGGTCGTGGGCAGCGTCATCTACTTCGGCACCAAGGTCGAGGGAGAGGCCGCCGTGCCCCGCCGAGCGGTCACGGTGGGCATCCTGGACGCGCCGGGCGGGTCGCTGGTGGCGTCCGCCTCGATGCTCGCGATGCCGGGGAACCGCCTCACGGTGGGCGAGGGCGCCGACCGCTACGACGTCGAGGTGCGCTCGATCGACCCGGACTGGGAGGTGCTCACCGGCGACGACAAGGGTTCGCGCGCCTACAGCGTCACGCTCGCCGTGAACTCGCCCGAGCGCCGCTTCATGCGCCAGCTGGTCGCGGGGCGGCCGCAGTACACGGAGGACCTGATCTCCTCGCAGGACCCGGAGCGGCCGATGAAGCGCGCCATCAAGGAGACGGGGAAGCCGCTCGTCGACGAGCGCCTCTTCGTGGCGCTCGACTACGGGCCGCAGGACTCCTTCTACCTGAAGAACGACCTGGTCAAGAGCTGGGCGCTCTACGTGCGCCGGCCGGGCGACGCACGCTGGGTCGAGCGGCCGATCGAGGGATTGCCGCTCTACAACGACTGGGTCGGCGCGCCGGAGGAGCTCTTCCTGGCGCCGGGCATGGACGTGGCCCCGCACCCGATCCGCATCGCGATCCCCGCGGTCGATCCCGCCGATCCCGCGCCCGACGTGGCGCTCGAGGCCACCGGCTACCTGCGATACGCGCAGCAGCGCGCGCGGTGGCGCGCGGGCGGCCCGGACGACCCGCCGAACCCCGTGGCCGAGGTGGGCGTGGCCGACCGCGAGGGCCGCGCCGCCCGCTACACGCTGGTCGGCCGCGATCCGCAGCGCCGCTCCGCCGACGGCGGCGTGATCGCGCTTCGCTCGGTGTCCGACGAGTCGCAGGTCGAGGCCTTCCGCGCCGAGCCGAGCCTCGTCTTCACGGTGCCGGGCCGCCGCATCGAGCAGCGCGAGCGCGTGAAGGACGCGGCGCTCGCCGATGCGAACGCGCCGTGGCGCCCGATCGGCGCCGCCGACTCCGGCTACGCCTACCGCGTGGTGGCCGTGCAGGACGACCTGGCGATCGCCGGCCGCGAGGTGAGCGTGGCGATCGTCGACCTGCGCACGCCCGCGGGCGAATTCCGCCGCTGGGTGTTCGACGACCCGACGCTGACGCGTGACCTGCGCCCCGGCGAGGACCCGATGGCCGCGATGCGCCGCGGCGGCGAGTCGTTCATCGACGGCACGCTCGAGGTCGCGTACCAGCCGGGCAACGGCCTGGCGCTGGCGCTCCTGGTGGCCGGACCCGAGGCCGGGCGCCTGCGCCTGGTGGATGCGCTGGGCCGCACCGAGGCCCGCGTGCTCGACCTGCGTCCGGGCGAGCCGGTGTCGCTCGCCGCGGGCGTCACGCTCTCCGTCACGAGCTGGATCCCAAGCGCCGTCGAGGAAGTGCGTCCCGCGCCCGTCCCGCCCGCGCAGCGGCAGCGCGACGCGCGCGAGCTGCTCTCGATGATGCGCCTCTCGGTGCCCGGCCGCGAGGGCGGCGAGTGGCTCCAGTACCACCCGTGGGCGTTCGACCGCCCGCAGGACGTGCTGCGGCGCTACTGGTTCAAGCCGAGCACGGTGACGCTCGCCGACGGCAGCGCGCTCGAGGTGCTGTTCTCGCGCCGGCGCCTGCCGCTGCCGCAGCCCGTGGCGCTCGACACCTTCGAGCTCGCCACGCACATCGGCGGCTTCAGCGGCGAGACCTCGAGCATCCGCAACTACACCAGCGTCGTGCGGTTCCGCAACGCCGACGGCACGTGGTCCGAGCCCGAGCGCCTGAGCGTCAACGAGCCCGTGGAGCACGGCGGCCTGTCGTTCTTCCAGAGCCAGTGGGACCCTCCGGACGAGGCGCGAGAGGGGACGCTCGCAAGCGCGGGCCTCAACTACACGGTGCTCGGCGTCGGCAACCGCCACGGCGTGTGGATCCAGCTCGCCGGATGCGTGATCTCCTGCCTCGGGATGGCCTACGCCTTCTACGTGAAGCCCGTCCTCAAGCGGCGCAACCGGCGACTGGTGCTCGAGGAGATCGAGCGCGCCCGCGCCGAGGGCCGTGCGCCCCGGTTCGCCCACGACCTCACGGAGTCCGTCCATGCGTGAACGTCGCCCGTCCGTCGCGCCGTTCCTGCGGACCGCGCTCGCCGTCCTCGCCGCGATCGTCGGCATGCGCGGCGCCCCCGCGCATGCCGCGCAGGCCCCGGCCGCCGCACCCCGGCCGTTCCACGAGCAGGTCGACCTGCGTCCGCTCGATGCGGTGGCGGTGTTCACCGACGGCCGGCTGAAGAGCTTCGGCAGCTACGCCAGCGCGCAGATGCAGTTCGTGACCGGGCCGCGCAGGGTGAATGGCCAGCCCGCGGACTTCACGTACCTCGACCTCCTCTTCCGGCCGGAGGCCTACCGCGACGCCGACCTGGTCTTCGTCAAGAACCGCGAGGTGCGCGCACGGATCGCCGACGCGGTGCGCCGGTCGGAGCCCTCGCGCGCCGCCGACGTCGCCGCCCTGGAGTCGAGCGGGCTGGTCGCCGAGTCGGTGCTTGCGATGCCGGCGGTGGTCTCGGAGCTGAAGGCGATGGAGGGTGACCTGATCCGCACCGAGAAGGACGTGCGCGCGATCCGCGGCGCGCTCTCCGTGAAGGAGCCGGCGTACCTCCTGGGCTCGCTGCGCGTGCTGCCCCCGGGCGACGCGAGCCCCGACCGCCCGTGGAACTCGATCGGCGACATCATGCTCCTCGGCGCCGACCCGGCCACGCTTCCCGCCTCGGCGCGCGAGCGGATCCCCGGGCCGCTGCCGGGCCTCGACGAGGCCGCGCAGCGTGCGATCGCCTCCGACTGGAGGTCGCTCGTCTCGGGCTGGAAGCGCGGCGACGCCGAGGCGGTGAACGCGAGCGTCCGCGCCATCGCGCGCGCGCTGCCGGCGCTGCAGCCATCGATCTACCCCTCGACCGCGCGGCTCGAGTGGGAAGGCTGGTACTTCCGCAACGGCAACCTGAGCCGCAGCTGGCTGGTGTTCCTGGGCGCCACGGTGCTGCTGCTCCTGGCACTCGTCTACCGCTGGCCGTGGGCCGCGAAGGCGGGCATGGCGGTGTTCGCGCTCGCCTTCGCCATCCAGACCTTCGCGGTGATGCTGCGCTGGTACATCTCCGGCCGCTGGCCGAACTCGAACATGTTCGAGGCCGTGACCACCGCCGCGTGGATGGGGACGGCGCTCGCCGCCGTGGCCGAGGTGCTGCTGCGGCGCACGGCGATGCGGGGCATCGTGGCGCTCGGCGCGTCCGTGACCAGCATGGTGGCGCTCATGGCGGCGTACCTGCTGCCGGTGCAGCTCAACCCGAACATCTCGAACATGATGCCGGTGCTGCACGACGTGTGGCTCTACATCCACACGAACGTCATCATCTTCAGCTACGCGCTCATCTTCATGGCGGCGGTGTCGAGCGCGGCGTACCTCGCCTGGCGCCTGGCCGGCAACGGCCCGGCCTACGCCCGCGTCGGCGGGGCGGGGCAGGCGTTCGCACCGGCCACCTCGCTCGGCGAGACCCTCGACGGCGTCACCATGCTCCTCACCGAGGTCAGCTTCGTGATGCTGTGGGCGGGCATCGTGATGGGCGCCATCTGGGCCGACCACAGCTGGGGACGCCCCTGGGGCTGGGACCCGAAGGAGGTGTTCGCGCTGAACACCTTCATCGTGTTCGCGCTCCTGATCCACGTGCGCTGGAAGGTGCGCGACAAGGGCATGTGGACCGCCGTGCTGGCCGTCGCCGGCGCGGCCGTCATGCTCTTCAACTGGATCGTGATCAACTTCGTGATCTCGGGCCTGCACTCGTACGCGTGAGGCGGGCGGCGCCCATCCTGGCGGCGCTCCTGCTGCTGGCGGCGTACTGGCCGGCGCTCGGCGCGGGCTGGATCTGGGACGACGACTCCTACGTCTGGCGCAACGCGGTGGTGCAGTCGCCGTCGGGCATCGTCGACTGCTGGGTGCCCGGGCGCACGCCGCAGTGGTACCCGCTGGTGTTCCTCTCCTTCTGGGCGCAGCATGCGGTGCACGGGCTCGAGCCCGCCGGCTACCACCTGGTGAACGTGGTGCTGCACGGGCTGTCGGCGTTCCTCCTGTGGCGGCTGCTGCGCGCGCTGGGGCTCGCCGGCGCGGGGCTCGCGGCGACCCTGTTCCTCCTGCACCCCATGCAGGTGGAGAGCGTGGCGTGGGTCACGGAGCGCAAGAACGTGCTGTCGATGGCGTTCGCGCTGGGGGCGATCCTCGCGTGGGTGCGGTGGCTCTCGGTGCCCGCGGGCGGGCGCGGCGCGGTACGCCATGCGGCCGCGGCATTCGCGCTCTTCGTGCTCGCGATGCTCTCGAAGACCACGGCCGTCGCCGTCCCGGTGGCCATGGCGGCCGTCGCGTGGTGGCGTCCGTGGCCGGCGCTTGCGGGCGAGGCGCGGCCCGTGCGACGCGTCGCCGTGGTGCTGGCGCCCTTCTTCGTGCTGGGCATCGCCATGGGCCTCTTCACGGCGTGGATCGAGGTCACGGTGGTGGGTGCCTCGGGCGGCGCGGAATTCCGGCGCGGCCTCGCCGAGCGCGTCCTGCAGGCCGCACAGGCGTGGTGGTGGTACCTCGGCGCGTGGGCCGTGCCGACCGACCTGTCCTTCGTGCATCCGGCGTTCGCGCCCGGCGCCTGGCGCGGTGCGCTTGCCGTCGCCGCGGGCGCGGCGCTGTTCGCGGCATGCGCGGTGCGTGCGCGGCGCGGCACGCGCGGGCCGCTCGCGTGGTTCCTCGTCTATTCGGCCGCGGTTTTCCCGGCCCTGGGCATCCTGAACCTCTACCCGCTGCGGTACGCCCCGGTCGCCGAGCACTTCGGCTACGTGGCCAGCACCGTGATGGCGGCGGCGCTCGCGTGGGGTGCCGTGCATGCCTGGGCGCGGATCGACGCCGCCGGCGCCGCGCGGCGCGCGGGCGCGGCGCTCGTCGCCGCGGTGGCGGTGACGCTCGCGGGCCTCTCGAACGCGCATGCGCGCGCCTATGCCGACGCCGAGACGCTCTGGCGCGCGACGCTCGAACGCAACCCCGACGCCTGGCTCGCCTCGAACAACCTGGTGGTCATCGTGCTCGAGCGCATGCAGGCCGCGCTCGACGCCGGCGACCGGGCCGCGGCCGATGCGCTGATTGCCGAGGCCGAGGCGCTGAGCGAGCGGTCGGTGGCCCTCGCCGGCGCGATCGACGCGAGCGTGATGGCGAACCTGAGCGAGGTGCGCCGCGTCCAGGGCCGCACTCCCGAGGCGCTCGCCGCCGCCGAGCGCGCTGCCGCGCTCGAACCCGAGGGCGCCGAGCCGCAGTGGCAGCTCGGTCGCCTGCTCGAACTCTCCGGCCGCGGCGCGGAGGCGGGCGAGCACTACCGCCGCTCGGTCGAGCGCGCGCCGCGCAACCAGGTCCACCTGCGCGAATGGGTGCGCTGGCTGACCGCGGCCGGTCGCCTCGCCGAGGCCCGCGACGTGGCCGCCCGCATCGTGGCGCTGGCGCCGGCGGATGCCGAGGCGCGCGGGAACCTCGGGTCGCTTGCGCTCGAACTCGGGGACCTGCCGTCCGCCCGCCGCGACCTGCGCGCCGCGCTCGCGCTGTCGCGCGGCGACGAGTCGGTCGCCATCGCCGCACGCTGCATCCGGGCGCTGCTTGCCGTCCCCACCGACCCGGAGTCATGCGCCGAGGCGCGTTCGCTGGCCGAGCGGCTGGTCGGGCTCACCGGCGGCGGCGACCCGCTCTCCATGCTGATGCTCGCCCGTGCGCAGGCGATGCTTGCGGATCCGGCCGCGCGCACCACGCTGGCGCGCGCCGACGCGCTGCTTGCCGCGGCCCCCGCCGAGGTGCGCGAGGCCGCCGCCGCCGAGCGTGCCGCGGCCGAGGCCGCGCTTCAGGGCAGCGGGATGCCGTAGGTCGCGTCGTCGCCAAGCTGCTCGGCGATGCGCAGCAGCTGGTTGTACTTCGCGGTCCGGTCCGTGCGCGCGGGGGCGCCGGTCTTGATCTGCCCGCAGTTCGTCGCGACCGCGAGGTCGGCGATGGTGGTGTCCTCGGTCTCGCCCGAGCGGTGCGACAGGATCGCGCGGTAGCCGTTGCGCATGGCCATGTTCACCGCGTCGAAGGTCTCCGTCAGCGTGCCGATCTGGTTCAGCTTCACCAGGATCGCGTTGCCGCAGCCCTCCTTGATGCCCTTGGCGAGGAACGCCGGGTTGGTGACGAACAGGTCGTCGCCGACCAGCTGCACCTTCGCGCCCAGCGCGCCGGTGAGCGACTTCCATCCCTTCCAGTCGTCCTCGGCCAGCCCGTCCTCGATCGAGCGGATCGGCCACTTCGCGCACCAGCGCTCCCACAGGGCGATCATGTCGTCGCTCGACACGGTGCGCTTCGGGTCGCTCTTAAAGAAGCAGTAGCCCTTCCTCTTCCGCGCCTTGGCCTCGTTGGACAGCTCGCTGGTCGCCGGGTCCAGGCAGATCACCACCTGGCGCCCCAGGTCGTAGCCGGCCTTGCCCACGGCCTTCGCGATCAGTTCGCAGGCCGACTCGTTGCTCGGCAGGTTGGGGGCGAAGCCGCCCTCGTCGCCGACCGCCGTCGACAGGCCCTCGTCGTGCAGCACCTTCCGCAGCGCGTGGTAGCACTCGACGCCCGCGCGCATCGCCTCGCCGAAGTTGGCGAACCCGACCGGCTGGATCATGAACTCCTGGAAGTCCACGCTGTTGTCGGCGTGCTTGCCGCCGTTCAGGATGTTGAGCATCGGGGCGGGCATCCGCCGCGCGCCCGCGCCGCCGAGGTAGCGCCAGAGGGGCAGGCCGCTCGCCGCCGCGGCGGCGTGCGCCACCGCCATGCTCGCGCCGAGGATCGCGTTGGCACCGAGCTTCGCCTTGTTGCGCGTGCCGTCGAGCCCGAGCATCGCGCGGTCGACGGCCGCCTGGTCGCGCGCGTCCATCCCCAGGATGGCCGGCGCGATGCGGCCGTTCAGGTTGGCGACGGCCTTGCCGACGCCCTTGCCGAGCCACCGCTTCCTGTCGCCGTCGCGCAGCTCGACGGCCTCGTGCTCGCCGGTCGAGGCGCCGCTCGGCACCATCGCGCGCCCGCCGGTGCCGCCGGAGAGCTCAACCTCGCACTCGAGGGTCGGGTTGCCGCGTGAATCGAGGACCTGCCGCGCCTGGACGGAGACGATGTCGAACATGGTCCGCAAAGTATAGGAATGCCCCGGACGCGACCCGTGCGCGCGGGATCCGCGCCCGCATCACCGCGGGCGGATCGCCTCCCACACGTCGCGCACCACCCAGCTCATCGCCTCCATCGCCGCGTCGGTGCGGCTCGCCAGGTGCGGCGCCAGGTGCGCGTTCGGCAGCCCAAGCAGCGGGTTCGACGCATCGAACGGCTCCGGGTCATGGACGTCGAGGAGCGCCTGCGCGCCGGGATGCGCCGCCAGCCACGCCGCGAGCGCCGCGTGGTCGACCACGAACCCTCGGCTCGTGTTGATGAACACCGCCTCCGGGCGCATGCGGCCGATGAGCGAGGCACCGACGAAGCCGGCGTTCGACGCGCGTCCGTCGACGTGCACCGTGATCACGTCGCTCTCGGCGAAGAGCGTCGCGGCATCGACCTGCGCGGCGCCGTGCCGGTCGCGCTCGGGGATGTCCAGGAGGTCGCAGCAGCGCACGGTGAACCCGATGGCGCGCGCCACCTCGGCCACGCGGCGGCCGATCCGCCCGGTGCCGAGGATGCCGAGCGACAGCTCGTTCATCTGCCGGCGTCCGACCACCTCCTGGCGGATCTCGTCCCAGCGCGCGCGGGAGACCGGGTCGGTGAGGAAGAGCCGCGGCCGCAGCGCGTCGCACAGGAAGCAGGTGACGTACTCGACCACGGCCTGCGTGTTGGCGTCCGGGGTGTTGAAGCAGGCGACGCCGCGGCGCCGGCAGGCCTCGACGTCGACGTTGTCGAGGCCCACCCCCGCGCGACCGACGGCGCGCAGGCGCGGCAGGCGGTCGAGCAGGGCGTCGTCCACCCGGGTGTAGGTCCGGACCACCAGCCCCTCGGCCTCGGGGGCGGCAGCCTCGAAGGCGCCGGACCCCGCCGGCCCGACCACCAGCCGGGCGCGTTCCCCGAGCCATGCGGCGGCCGCCGGGGACAGGTGCTCGGTCTGGATGACCGTTGGGAGGGCCATGGGAGGGCGCAGGCTACGTGCATTCCGGACCTTGGCCCCGGAACGCCGGAATCGCGCGAACTTTCGGCTTGCCCGTGCGTCCGAGAGTGACAACACTGTGTTCGTGCGGAGCGCGCCTCGGCGGCTCGTTCCCCGCCCGGACCGTTCGCCCCGAAGGGACCGCCCGCCACGTGAGCGCCCGACGACAGGTGCAGACCAGCCTCATCGCCGCCATGGCGGCGGTG
>JBJTJU010000334.1:0-7335 GCA_046096165.1 Phycisphaerales bacterium
TACGCCGAGAGCGTGCCCGCCGTGCCCTTGGCCTCTGCCACGAAGGCCGGGGCACCGCCCGACGTGCCGATCATGAACCGGCCGCCGCCGTCGTCGGCCGAATCCATCGAGACCGCCGTGCGGCCCATGCCGTTCAGCACCTCGAACGCGCCGCCCTTGCCGGCGCCGCGGCTGGCGAGGGCCGCGGTCACGGCCCCGGCGCCGTCCTTCAGGGTGAGCGCGCCGCCCGCGGTGGAGAGGAGCGTCGCGGTCTCGTTGCCGGAGGCGTCGGCGAGGCGCAGCACGCCCGTCTGGTCGGCCGCGGCACCGCCGTAGAGGATCTCCTTGCCGGCGCTGTTTCGCATCGAGAGGACCGCCGCGCCCTGCGCGACGCCGGCGAGCATGCCCACCTCGCCGTCGCTCCGGGTCATCGAGATCACCGCGCCCGCCGCGCCGGCCTCGGCGCGCAGGCTCGCGGCCTTCTCGCCGGCGCCGTGCAGCACCATGGCGCCGCCGTCGGCACCGCGCGCGAAGGTCGCCAGCGGCGTGCCGTCCGCGTCGCCGATCTCGATCCGACCGCCGAGCGGCGTCGCGAAGAGGCCGCCGACCGGCTTGCCCTGCACGTTCCAGAGCGACAGGTCGCCGCCGTCGGCGGCGGACGCCAGGCGCACGGTGTTGGCGCCGGCCTTCGACCAGACGTCGAGCTGGCCGCCGGCCTCGCCCGCGGTCGCCAGCAGCATCACCTTGTTCTCCTCGCCCACGACCTCGAGGCGCCGCGTGCGGATCACGTCCACGACCGGCGAGTCCTGCACCGCGGCGATCAGCGTGCCCGCGGCGAGCAGCGACCCGAGGGCCACGGCCCCGCGCCGCCAGCGGCGCGCGTCGCGCCGTGCGGACGCGAGGTCCCGCTCGATGCGCTCCAGTCGTGCGTGGATGGAACGGTCCTGCTCGGTGGGGAGGTGGGTGTCCATGTCGATTCGTAGGATACGGATTCCCCATGGCAGAGAAGACCCTCGGCATCGGACTGATCGGCACCAAGTTCATGGGCCGCGCCCACAGCAACGCGTGGATGACCGCACCCCGCTTCTTCGACCTGCCGCGGGAGGTCCTGATGCGGGCGGTTGCCGGGCGCGACGTGGCCGACGTGGCCGCCTTCTCGCGCCGCTGGGGCTGGCAGTGCTGCACCGACGACTGGCGCGACCTGCTCGACGACCCGCAGGTGTCGCTGGTGGACGTCTGCACCCCCAACCACGTGCACGCGGAGGTGTCGATCGCCGCGCTCGAGGCCGGGCGCCACGTGGCGTGCGAGAAGCCGCTCGCCGGCACCATCGCCGACGCGCGCGCCATGCGCGACGCCGCGCGCAAGGCGTCGCGCAAGGGGGTGCGCACCTTCGTGTGGTTCAACTACCGCCGCTGCCCGGCGGTGGCGCTCGCGCACCGGCTGGTGAAGGAAGGCCGGCTCGGCCGCATCTTCCACGTGCGCGCGAGCTACCTGCAGGACTGGGGCGGGCCGTCGACGCCGCTCCTCTGGCGCTTCCAGGGCAAGCTCGCCGGCAGCGGCGCGCTCGGCGAACTGAACGCGCACATCATCGACATGGCGCGATTCGTCACCGGCGAGGAGGTGACCGAGGTGGTCGGCGCGCTCGAGGAGACGTTCGTCACGCAGCGCGACCGCGTGGCGGCCACGGGCGGCGCTATCTCGGGGACGGGCGCGAAGCGCGCCACCCGCGGCCGCCGCAAGGCGAAGAGCACGGTCGACGACGCGGTGCTGTTCCTGGCGCGGATGTCGGGCGGCGCGGTGGCAAGCTTCGAGGCCACGCGCCTGGCCACCGGGAACCAGAACCGCAACACCCTCGAGGTGAACGGCGAGAAGGGAAGCCTGCGCTTCGACTTCGAGCGGATGAACGAGCTGTCATGGTGGGACCACTCGCTGCCGGCGCGCCTGCGCGGCTGGAGCACCATCATGTGCACCGATGCCGCGCACCCGTACGCCGGCAACTACTGGCCTGCGGCGCATGTCCTGGGCTACGAGCACGGGTTCGTCAGCCAGGCGGCCGACATCGCGATGGTGCTCGGGCGCCGCGCGCCCGTGGTGCCGATCCCCGATTTCGCGGATGCGTTCGAGGTGCAGCGCGTGCTCGAGGCCGCGATCCGCTGCGCGCGCACGCGCCGGCCCGTCTCGGTCGCCGACGTCCGCTGAGCGCGCGGCGGATCGGCGCGATGCCGATTTGCTAGCCTCCGGCGCATGGCCATCCGCATCCTCGCCGCGACCGTGGTCGGCGCCGTCCTCGCCTTCGGCTGGGGCGCCTTCTCGTGGACCTCGGGCCTCTACGACTTCGCGTTCCGCCCGATGCCGGGCGGGTCCGACGCCGGCGCGCGCCTCGCCGCGGCGGTGCCCGAGGACGGGGCGTACCTCTATCCGGCGCCGCCCTCGGTCGAGGGCATGACGCCGCAGCAGGCGACGATCGCGCAGGACGCGTTCCTCGCCGAACACCGCTCGGGGCCGCTCGTCATGGCCGTCGTCCGCAAGCAGGGCATCGACCCGGAATCGCCCACGGTGCTGGTGCGCGGGTTCGCCATCGAGCTCTTCGCGGCGGGGCTGCTCGCGGCGGTGTTCGGCGTGGCGGCGAAGTTCGGTGCGCGCCCGCAGGACCGGCTGGCGCTCGCGCTCCTGATCCCGCTCTTCGCGGTGCTCGCCACGCACGGGGTGATCTGGAACTTCTTCCACCTGCCCGACGGCTACTCGATCGCCCTCTTCGTCGACGGCCTGGTCACGTGGGCGCTCGCCTCGATCGCCTGCGCCGTGATCGTGCGCCCGTCGAGGTCCTGACGTGCGCTTCCAGGCGCCCAAGGGAACGCGCGACTTCTATCCCGCCGAGATGGCGGTGCGCCGGCGCCTGGAGGGCGCCTGGCGCGAGGCGAGCACCTGCTTCGGCTACGAGGAGGTGGACGGCCCGACCTTCGAGCACCTCGGGCTCTACACCGCCAAGAGCGGCGAGGGGATCGTCAGCGAGCTGTTCAGCTTCCGCCGCGCCGGCGGCAGCGACGACTACGCGCTGCGCCCGGAGTTCACGCCCACGCTCGCGCGCATGGTCGCCGCACGCGCCGCGCAGCTGCCGATGCCGGTCAAGTGGTTCGCGGTACCGAACTTCTTCCGTGCCGAGCGCCCGCAGCGCGGGCGCCTGCGCGAGTTCTTCCAGTGGAACGTCGACCTCCTCGGCGCCGAGGGCCCCGCGGTCGATGCAGAAGTGATCGGCGTGGCGGTGTCGGCGCTCTCGCGCCTGGGGCTCACGCCCGCGCACGTGCGCGTCAAGGTGAGCCACCGCGTGGCCGCGGCGCGCGTGGTGCGCGCCCTCGGCGTGGCCGAGGAGTCGGTGGCCGCCGCGTTCGAGCTCCTCGACCGCCGCGACAAGGTGCCGGCCGAGGAGTTCGCCACGCGCGCCGCCGCGCTCGGGCTCGCCGGCGACGCGCTCGCGCGCTTCGAGCAGGCCGTCCGCACGCGCGTGCCGGTCGCGGGCGACCTGGCGTCGCTCGCCGCCGCCGCCGGCATCGGTGCCGACGCGCTCGGCGAGTTGGCGGCGCTTCGCGACGCGCTGGTGGCGGCGGGCCTCGGCGACTGGTGCGAGTTCGACCTCGGCATCGTGCGCGGCCTGGCCTACTACACGGGCACGGTGTTCGAGGTCCACGAGGCGTCCGGCGCCGAGCGCGCGATCGCAGGCGGCGGCCGCTACGACGGGCTCGTCGAGCTCTTCGGGGGGCCACGCACGCCGGCGATGGGCTTCGGCATGGGCGACGTGGTGCTCGGCCTGGTGCTTGCCGACCGCGGGCTGCTGCCGGCCGACGGCAACGAGCTCCTTCCGCGCCCGGATGCGTTCGTGGTGAGTGCCGGCGACGCGGCCGCCGAGGCCGCGCTGGCGCCGCTCGTCGCGCGCCTGCGCGCCGACGGCCTGCACGTGCGCCACAGCTACAAGGCCACGCGCAACGTGGGCAAGCTCCTGTCCGACGCCTCGCGCCAGCGCGCGCGCTTCGCGGTCATCCTCGGCGCCGAGGTGGCCGAGGGCATGGTGCAGCTGAAGGACCTCGCAAGCGGCGAGCAGCGCCCCGTGACGATGGCGGAACTTGCCGGTGCGCTCCGCCGCTACGGCTGACGGCCCGCGGTCACGGCCACAGCGCACCCACGACGAGCAGCGTCCACATCGCCGCGCCCACCGCGGACTTCACGATGAGGCCGGCGAAGCGCCCCGCCGCGGCCCCGGCCGCCGGCACCATGAGCGATGCCGCGCCGCGGTCGCCGTAGCTCAGCTCGCCGACGAACGCGCCGAGCCCCGCGCCGACCAGCGCGCCGACCAGCGTCCCGAAGAGCGGGATGAAGGCCAGCACGAACGTGCCCAGCACGGCGCCGACGAGCGAGCCGATCACCGCACCCCACGTGCCGCGCCGGCGCGCACCCGCCGCGCTCGCCCCGGCCGCGCCCATGCCGGCCTCGAGCGCTTCGCCGCCGAGCGCCAGCGCGGCCGCCGCTCCCATGGTCCACCATGAGTAGAGCGGGGCACCGCCGCCGTGCATCGTCCACGCCTGCGCGACGCCCGCGATCGCAAGCAGCAGCCAGTTCCCCGGCAACGTGAGCACCGTGAGCAGCACGCATCCGCCGCCGACCGTGGCGATGACGGCCGCCCACACGATGCTCTCGAGCGTCACCGGGCGATCCTCCGCAGCATGGCGGCCGGGGTACCGGCGGGGTCGAGCCGGTACCGCGCGGCACCGGCACCCTCCCAGCGGACCTCGACCGCGCCGTCCGCGCCGGGTCGCCACTCGCCGCGGGCCACCGGGTGCACGCGGCCGCGGCCACCCGGGAGCTCGGCCGCGGCGGCCAGCCGCAGGTAATGCGCGCGGTGGTCGTCGATCGGCTCGACGGGCGTCTTGGCGCCGACCGCCATCGCGGCCGGGTCGTGCGCCGCGCGCCACGTCGCGCACGCACGGTCATCCGGGCCCGTCGGCGCGCGCCGCGCCAGGAGCAGGTCGAAGTGCGCGCCGCCCGCGGTCTCGTGCCGGATCACCGCCGCCGGCCGCCACGGGGCATCGACGGTCGCGGGCAGGATCGGCTGCGGGGCCTCGGGCACGCCGATATCATCCCACAACGCTGCCAGGAGGGCACATGAACACCGCTTCGTCGCACGGACGCACGACCCCCGTCTCCATCCTGATCGCCGCCCACGTGATCGCGCTTCCCCTCGCGCTCGCGGGCTGCAACGCCACCTCGAGCGAGTCGCGCGCCGCGCAGGCCGACGACCTGCTCAAGTACGGCCGCTACGAGGAGGCCGCCAAGCTCGTCGAGCCCGTGGTGCAGGACGACCCCGGCGACTGGCGCGGCCAGTATGCCTACGGCCGTGCCATGCTCGGCATGGGCAAGCTCGAGGACGCGCGCCGCTCGCTCGACCGCGCCTACCGCCTGCGCGCCGACAACGAGGACGTCGTTGCGGCGCTCGCCGAATGCATGGCGCAGCAGAAGGACGTCAAGGACGCCTACCAGCTGCTGCGCGCCTTCGGCAAGGACTTCCGCTCCTGGCGCGCGTACCTGTCGCTCAGCCGCATCGCCGAAAGCGCGGGTGACCCGGACACCGCCGCGCTCGCCGCGGTCGACTCGATCAAGGTCAACGAGCCGCTGCCCGGCCAGCGCGCGTCGATCGAGCCGTACATGCGCGATGCCGAGCTCTGCTTCTCCTTCGGCAAGGAGGCCGACGGCGTGCGCCGCCTGCGCCAGGCCTACGGCATCGCGCCCGAGGACCCGCGCATCACGCGCATGCTCGAGGAACACGGCGTGAAGCGCGGCAAGGACACGGCCCTTCCGCTGGGCCCCTGACGGCCCGGCGCGGCGCATGCCACGCGAGCCCGCCAATCCCCGCGACCGCTGGCTCGGCTGGCTGGGCACGCTCGGAGACCTCGCCCGCGTCCGCATGCTGCGACTCCTCGCGCGCGAGGAGCTCGGCGTCGGCGAGCTCGCGCGCGCCCTGCAGCTGCCGCAGAGCACCGTCAGCCGCCACCTGAAGCCGCTCTTCGACGACGGATGGGTGGCCAAGCGCGCCGAGGGCACCCAGAGCCTCTACCGCCTCCGCGGCGACGACCTCGAGCCCGGTATGCGGGCGCTGTGGCAGATGGGGCAGGAGCACCTGGGCCCGCGCCACGCCTTCGAGGAGGATGATTCGCGCCTCGCCGAGGTGCTCGCCGCGCGGCGGGTCGACAGCCGCACGTTCTTCGGCCGCGTCGCCGGCGACTGGGATGCGCTGCGCCACGAGCTCTTCGGCACGGCGTTCGTCGACGAGGCGCTGCTGGGGCTCCTGCCGCCGGACGCCGTCGCGATCGACTTCGGATGCGGCACCGGCGAGGTCGCGGAGCGGCTTGCACCGGTCGTGGGCCGCGTCATCGCCGTCGACCGCGAGCCTGCCATGGTCGCGGCGGCGCGGAAGCGCCTGGCGCACCTCGCGAACGTCGACGTGCGCGAAGGCGACCTGCTTTCGCCGCCGCTCGCGGCCGCCGAGGCGGACTTCGGCGTCGTCATGCTCGTCTTCCACCACGCCGACGACCCGGGCGCCATGCTGCGCGCGATCGCGCCCGCGCTGCGCTTCGGCGGCGCGCTGCTCGTCGTCGACATGGTCCGCCACGACCGCGCCGGCTACCAGCAGTCGATGGGGCATCGCCACCTCGGCTTCTCCGAGGACGACCTCGCGCGCCATGCGCAGGGGTTGGGCCTGGCGCTGCGGCGCTTCGTCCGCCTGCGACCGGACATGGCCGCGACGGGTCCCGGCCTCTTCGCGGCGCTCCTCGTGCGCTGAACGCGGCTCAGTTCGGCACGATCGGCGGGTTGTCGGACATGTCCGACGGGTTGGCAGGCACGCTGCCGTCATCCGGCGGCGGCGTGTAGCGGTCGTTCTTGGCCATCTTGGCGCAGCCCGCGGCCAGGGTCAGGAGGGCCGCGATGCCGGCAAGGCGCAGCGTGGTTCGGGTGCTCATGTCGGGGAGGATCCACATCTTGGCCGGGCCTCCGCCCGGTAAATCCGGTCGCCGGGGGCAAGATTTCCAAGATTTCGGCATTTCGCCTTCCCACGCCCTCCGACCCGCCTTATCATCATGCTTCCATCCGGATAGACGGATGAAAGGAGCCCACCCGTGACTGCGACTGCCACCGCCACCACCACCAACCCGTTCCTCGCCAACCCGCGCCTCTCGCTGACGGACTTCCCCCGCTTCAAGGTGAAGGACCTGTCGCCGGAGACCGTCCGCTTCGGCCGCAAGGAGATCGAGCTCGCCGAGGTCGAGATGCCCGGCCTCATGGCGCTGCGCCAGGAGTACAAGGGCAAG
>JBJTJU010000335.1:0-5836 GCA_046096165.1 Phycisphaerales bacterium
CTGGCTGAACGACTACCTCGACCGCCCCGCGTCCGCCGAGGAGCAGGCGACGCTGCTGACCGCCGCCGGCCTGAACTTCGACGGCGGCGACGTCGCCGACAACGGCGAGCCGTGGCAGGAGATCGAGACCACCTCGAACCGGGGCGACTGCCTCTGCCACGTGGGCCTCGCACGCGAACTGTGCGCCATGAGCGGGCGCCGACTGAAGCCGCCGGCCGCCGCGCCGCACGCGACCGGCGGGCCCGCGGCGAAGGCGGTCACCGTGCGAAACCACGACCCCGCCGCCTGCCCGCGCTACGTCGCCCGCGTCATCACCGGCGTGAAGGTGGGCCCGAGCCCCGAATGGCTCCAGCGCCGGCTGCGCGCGATCGGGCAGATCCCGCGCAACAACCTGGTCGACTGCACGAACTTCGTCCTCTTCGAGCTCGGCCACCCCACGCACGTCTTCGACCTCGGCACCCTGCGCGGGAAGGCGATCGAGATCCGCCGGGCCCGCAAGGACGAGCGATTCCTGCCGATCGGCGAGGGCGCCCAGGAACTGACGCTCGCCGGCGGCGAACTGGTGATCGCCGACGCCGAGCGGCCGGTCGCGATCGCCGGCGTCAAGGGCGGTGCCGCCACCGCCGTCACGGCCGGCACCACCGACGTCCTGCTCGAGATCGCCGCGTTCGACCCCGTGGCCGTGCGCGCCTCGAGCCGCGGGCTGCGCCTCGCGAGCGACTCTTCGTACCGCTTCGAGCGCGGCGTGCATCCGGCCGAGCTCGACGCCGCGGCCGACCGGCTGGCGGCCCTCGTCCTGGAGACCGCGGGCGGCACGCTGCTCGATGGTGCCGTCGAGGCGGGCGCTCCCCTGCCCCTGGCGCGCACCGTGCGCGTGCGCCCGGCGCGCGTGGCGGCGCTCCTCGGCACCCCGATTCCCGTCGAGGAGGTGGTGCGCGCCCTCGACACGCTCGGCTTCTCCCCGGTGCTGCGCGGCGACGCGATCGACTGCACGGTGCCGCCGCGGCGGATCGACGTCGAGCGCGAGATCGACCTCATCGAGGAGGTGTGCCGCATCCACGGGCTCGACCGCGTGCCGATGCGCGAGACGCTCGCGGTGCGGGTGGCACCCGTGGAGCCGCAGGTGTCCGCACCGCGCGCGGTGAAGTCGCTCCTCGTCGGCCTCGGCTTCGTCGAGAGCGTGACCCACACCTTGGTGAGCGAGCGGAGCGCCGCGCCGTTCCTGCGTCCGGGCGAGCACGCCCTGCGCGTCGGCGACGAGCGCGCGGGCGGAACGCCGGTGCTGCGGCCGTCGGTGCTCGCGAGCCTCCTGGAAGTGCGCCGGCGCAACGCCGACGCCGGAATCGTCGAACTGCGGCTCTTCGAGTTCGCGCGCCGCTTCGCGCTCCGCGCCGACGGCGCGCACGACGAGCGCCCGGTGGTCGCGCTGCTCTCGGACCGCCCCGCGGACGCCGAGGCGGCCATGCGCTGGATGCGCGGCACCTGCGAGCGGGCGCTGCGCATGCTTGCCGGCCGCCATGCCGACGTGCGGATCGACGCCCTGCCCCCCGACCGGCGTGACCCCTGGCACTTGGTCGAGGCCGCGGTCACCTGCGACGGGCGCGCAGCCGGGACCTACGGCATCCTGGCGCCGGCGGCGCTCGCGACCTTCGGGCTCGAGGGCACCTTCGCCGCGGCGGAACTGGAGCTCGAGCCGCTCTGGGCGGGCTATCCGCCCGACGCGCGCGCCGAGGCGCTGCCGGCCTTCCCGGCCATCGAGCGCGACCTGAGCGCGATCGTCCCCGAGCAGTCGACCTGGGCCGAGGTCGAGTCGATCGCGCGCGGGCTGGCGCTCGCGAACCTCGAGTCGGTCGGCTTCGTCGGCACGTACCGCGGCGCCCAGACGGGTGCGGGCCGCAAGAGCGTCACCATGCGGCTCGTGTTCCGCGCCCCCGACCGCACGCTGCGGCGCGAGGACGCCGACGCCCCGATGGCCGCGCTCGCCGACGCGCTTGCCGCACGCCTCGGCGCGACCATCCGCGGATGACGCCGATGACGATCCGCACCCTCACCGTCGAGCAGTTCGCAGGGGCCCTCGCCGCGCGCACGCCCGTGCCCGGTGGCGGCGCGGTGGCCGCCGTGACCCTGGCGCACGCCGCGGCGCTTGCCGGGATGGTGGTCGAGTTCACGCTCGGCAAGCCCGCCTTCGCGGCGCACGAGGACGCGCTGCGTGCGGCGGCGGCGCGGCTTGCCGCGATCCGCGCCGAGGCGCTGGGCCTCGCCGACCGCGACGCCGCCGCCTACGGCGCGCTCAACGCGCTGTGGAAGCTGCCGAAGGACGCCCCCGAGCGCACCGCGCGCTGGCCTGCCGCGGTCGCCGAGGCGATCGACGCACCGCAGGCGATCCTCGACCTGTCCGCCGTCGTGGCCGCGACCTGCGGCACGCTGGCCGGGCGAACGAACGCGAACCTCGCGAGCGACCTGGCAATCGCCGCGGACCTCGCGCGGCTCTCGGCACGCGCGGCGGCGCACAACGTGCGTGTCAACCTGCCGTCCGTCGGCGACGCCGCGGACCGCGCGGCCCGCGCGGTGCGGATGGACGCCGCGCTTGCCGCCGCCGGCACGGCCGCCGGCCACCCGTGAGCGGCCTGCTGCATCCGGTGCTGGGGCTCGCGGCGCTGCTCTCCGCCGGCGCGCTGCTTGCCTGGGGCCTCTACGCCGCGGGCGTGTGGCGCGACGCGGTGCGGCCGCCGAGGCGCGGCATGGCGTGGGCGCTGGCGCAGGGATTGCCCACCTCGCCCGCCGACCTCGGGCTCGCGTTCGAGGAACGCACCGTCCGCGGCCCCGAGGCGTCGGTGCCCGGCTGGTGGGTCACGGGCCGCGGACCGGCGGACGGACCGACGGTCATCCTGGTCCATGGCCACGGCCGCTCGCGATGGGACTCGCTGCGGCGCATCGGGCCCTGGGTCGAGCGCAGCCCGCTCGTCATCCTCATCGACCTGCGCGGCCACGGCGATGCCGAGGGCCACAGCACGCTCGGCCGGCGCGAGCACGTGGACCTCGAGGCCGTGGTTGCCGAGGCCGAGCGTCGGCGCCCGGGCGTACCGGTCGAGCTGGTCGGCCACTCGCTGGGCGCGGTGGTGGCCATCCGCACCGCCGCGCGACGCGCTGCGGCGGGCGCCCCGCTTGCCGCGGTGCATGCCTTCGGTCCCTACGAATGGACGCGCACGCCGCTCGAGGCCCGGCTGCGCGCGCGCGGGCTGCCGGCGCGTCCGGCCTCGGACCTGGTGCTGGCGCTCGCCGCGCGGCGCTGGGGCCCCGAGGAACCCGCGTCGGTCGCGTCCGTCGCGCTGGGCACGACCCGGCTCGAGGCATGGGCGGACCGCTTCGACGACGTCTCGCCCGTCGACGACGCGCACGCCATCGCCGCGCGCGCCCCGGGCGCCGTCATCACGGTCACGGAAGGCATCGCCCACGGCGACCTCGGCGTTCCCGAGGCCTCCGCGGGACGGACGGTCACTTCTTCGCGGCGTCCTTCGCCGGCGCCGCCACCGGCGCCGCCGACGGCTGCATGAGGGCCGCGCGGGTCACGAAGCCACGCGCATCCGCGCGCATGCTCCAGGCCATCGGCCCCATGTGCCGCGCCACCATGGCGCCGTCGATCTTCTTCAGGATCTCGTCGGACTCGTCGGGCAGCCTGTAGCCCAGGCGCTTGGCGTAGCTCGAGTCGTCGGCGCGGCCGACCACGTTGTCGAGGCGCGAGTCGTCCTCGCCGAACTGCTCCAGGAGCTGCCGCTCCAGTTCCCAGCGCGCCGCGGTGTCGATGAAGCCCCACGCGATGACCGGGTCGCCGCCGACGGCGAGCGCCGCGGCCTTGTAGGCGGGCGAGTCGGCGACGCTCGGCAGGTCCTTCTGACCGATGGCGCGCATCGACTGCTCGACGAGCTTCGAGTCGCCGGTGGCCATCCACCCGTTCGAGATGCCGACCGCGAAGGGCATGAACTCCGAGCCGAAGATCGTGTTGCCGTCGAAGTCACGGGGCTCGAGGCCCATCGACCCGCCCATCTGCTCGATGAACTCGTAGACCGCCTTCGGGTTCGAGCAGCTGACGAGGGTCGAGCTGACGCGGCTCTCCGGGGTGAGCGGCTGGCGCACCGTCTCGAACGTCCACACGCCGGGGCCGAGCGCCTCCAGGCCCTTGGTCATCATGGGCCCGAGCTCGAGCAGCATGGCGTCGATCTGGTCGGCCTGGTCCTGCGGCAGGCTCGCCATCGCGGTGTTGATCACCTCCATCACCTTGGCGAAGCGCACGTTGATGCGCCCCATGCCAACGGCATCGGGGCCGATCATCGGCGGCGGCGCCTCGATCGGCGCGCCGGGCCCGAGGAGCGACCACGCGCCCACCTTGTCGCCGGGCACGTAGATGCCCGAGGACAGCTCGACCTGCCCGCGCGGGGTGTCGACGCCGATCCCGATCGTCCACGCCTGCACGTCGCCGAAGAGCGGCTGCAGCACCGGGGTCAGGAGCGCGAGCATCCCCGCGCCCTCGCCCGCGAAGGTCTTCTGCATGGGACCGGTGAGGATGGCCACCGAGATGTCCGCGTCGCCGAGCTGCTCCATCGCGCCGCGGAAGTCGGCCTGGTCGGGCAGCTTCGCGGTGCGCTTGCCGTCGATCGCCTCGAGCGCGTCCTCGAGCCCGCCGAGGTCGGAGGCCGCGATGAAGCGCGAGCCGTCGCGGCAGAAGTAGATCCGCTCGAACGGCCGGTTCATCGAGAGGTCGACCTGCAGGTCCATGCCGCCGGCCGGGGCCGCGGCCTTCGGCGGCTCGGGCAGCTTGATGACGCGCACCTCGCGGCCGGCCACGTCCTCCTTCTCGACCGTCACCTTGTCCTTGCGCACCGACTCCTCGATGTAGGCGTCGAAGATCTTCGCCATGCCGTCCGCACCGGCGCCCCAGTCGCCGTAGAAGAGCGAGTGCGACTCCTCGGCGTCGAGCTCCTCGTCGTGCACGGTGAAGAGCGCCACGCCGAAGGCCGCGGGCCAGGAGAACGACCCCTCGGGCACGCCCATCTCCTGCAGGCGCTTGGACATCGCCTCCTGCGCGCCGCCGTCCTCGCCGAGCAGCTTGCGCATCTGCTCGCCGGTGACGAAGGCGTGGAGCGGCGTGGACTCCCACTTGGAGACGGTCTTCGCGAAGTCGTCGGCCGAGACCATCACGTAGGTGGTGTCGGGCACGATGCGGCGGATCGCCACGGGGCCGTCGGCCGCATGCGCGGCGGAGGCGAGGACGGCGAGGACGGCGGCGGAGAGCGTGTGCACGGTGATCATCGGAGGGTGCCTCACTTGGCGGCGGGCGTGGGGGCGGACGAGCCGTCGGAGAGCTCGCCCGGCGCGCCGGGCGCGGGGCGCGGCGGGGCCGGATGGTAGAAGTGGCCGGAGTTCGGGTTGTTCTTGTTGAAGGCGTACGCCTCGCGGTGGCGCACGAAGTCCTTGACGAAGCGCGCGGGGATGGCGAAGCCCACGTTCTCGCCGAGGGTGATCTTCATGTTGGTGATGCCCACCACCTCGCCGCGCATGTTGAAGAGCGGGCCGCCCGAGTTGCCGGGGTTGATCGGCGTGTCCGTCTGGATGTAGGCGCTGCCGTCGATCTGCATGGCGGGCACGCTGACGACGCCCTCGGTGAGCGTTCGCTCGAGCCCGAGCGGGTTGCCGATCGCGAACACGCGCTGGCCCGCCTCGATCTGGTCGGCCGCCTCCACGGGCGCCACCTCGAAGGGCTTGCCGTCCGGGTGCTTCAGCTTGATCAGCGCCAGGTCGAGCGCGTTGTTCACCGCCTCGATCGCGACGTCGTCGATGT
>JBJTJU010000336.1:0-2125 GCA_046096165.1 Phycisphaerales bacterium
CTCCATGCGGCGCGTGGTCTGCTTCCAGCGCGCGATGAGGTCGACCATGTAGGCCGGGATGTGGATGGGCTGCAGCGCGTTGATCAGCGTGCGCTTGATCGCCTGCTTGATCCACCAGCTCGCGTAGGTGCTGAAGCGCGCGCCCTGCGCGGGATCGAAGCCCTCGACGGCCTTGATGAGGCCGACGTTCCCCTCCTCGATGAGGTCGGAGAGCGGCAGGCCCCGGTGCGCGTAGTTCTTCGAGATCGAGACCACGAGGCGCAGGTTCGCGGTGATCATCCGCTCCTTCGCCTCGGGGCACTCGTCGTTGATGATCCGCCAGCCGAGCTCCTTCTCCTCCGCGGCGGTGAGGAGGTCGACCTCCTTCAGCTCCCGCAGGTACAGCTGCAGCTCGTTCTGGACACCGGGTCGCGGCATACACCCTCGCGATCAGCGCACCTATCGGGTCGTGGGCCACGCGCCCTCGTCCCGCGGTCGCATCCTACGCAGGTCTTCGTCGAACGCAACCGTCCACTTTGGCGAAGGTGGTCCGAGAGCCGGCACGTCGGTGCGCGGTCTCGCGCCGGATCGTCCGCGCAGGCCGCGCAGGCCGACCCACGCGGCGGGGCGCGGCATGCAGTGGCCGGGAAACCGCGCGGCCACGCGGACGGGATGCGGGTTCCGACGGCGGTGGAGGGGTGCGGGCCCTCTCCCGGCAGCCGCCGGCCGTCACTCGTGGCGGGCGGCCAGCTCCAGGAACGCCGCCGCCAGCTGCGGCCCGCCGAGCGCGGGGTCGATGGCGCGCAGCCGCGTGACCCGCGGGCCGATGGCGTCCGTCGAGCGCCCGACGCGGTCGAGGATCTGCAGGCGCCGCAGCTGCGCGAGCCACCACGTCGCCGACCGTTCCGGCGCGGCGCGGCCGATGCGGTCATAGAGGCCCATGGCCTCGGCGAGCCCGTCGTGTCCGCCGCCCCAGAGTGCCTCGGCGAGGGCGAGCATCAGGTCCATCCGCTCGCCGCGCGCCGCGATCGCGCGCCGCGCCACCGCGACCGCTGCATCGGCGCGGCCCGCGGCGACCAACGCGCGTGCGAGCACCTCGTCGCGCTCGGGCGTGGTCGGCGCCATGCGCATCATGGCCTCCGCCAGCCGTGCGAGGTCGGTGGCGCGCCGCACGTCGGCCGGCGCCGACGCGAGCGTGCCGAGGTCGACGGCGCTCATGCGGCGCAGCACGCGTGCCGCCGAGTCGGCGGCGGCCGTCGCGTCGGCGGCCGCCGCGGCGGCGATGACCGGGTCGGCATCGATGCTTCGGCCGGACACGATCACCGCGCGGATCCGCTCCTCGAGCATGCGGTCGCGCATCGCGGTCGGAAGCGCGTCGGACGCGCCGACGCGCGCCAGGGCCGCGATGGCCGCGTCGCCGTCGAGCTGCTCGCTCATCGCCTCGGCGGCGGCGATCGCCAGGTCCGCGCGGATGGCGGGATCCGTGATGCCCGTCCGGTCGGCGCGGTCAAGCGCCTCCAGGGCCCGCGCCGCGCGCATGGCCGGCGGCTCGCGCGCGGGCTCGGGGGCGTCGGGCGCCAGCGTCAGCGCCGCCTGCTCCACGCGCCAGGCGGCGTGGTCCGGATGGTCGGGGAAGCGTGCCACGGCCGTCGCCAGCACGCGCGCCAGGAGCGCCGGGTCGCCGTTGCCGCGCGCCGCCGCGACCGCGGCATCGATCGCGTGCCGCGAGGCCGGTTCCGACGGGTTCGCGCGCGCGTACTCGAGCAGCGCGTCGGCGCCCTCGGCGGGCCGGCCCAGGAGGAGGAGCGCGCGCCCGAGCTCGAGCTGCGCGGTCGCGCGCACCGCCGCGTCGAGCGCCGGGTCGTCGCACGCCTGGCGCAGCGACGTGGCTCCCTCGTCGCGCGTCGCCGGGTCGCGCACCTTCGCCAGCGCGCGCGCCGCACGCGAGACGGCGTCGTCCGGTGCATCGCCCGCGCGCACGAGGCGCGCGAGTGCCTCGGCCCGCACGGCGTCGCGCGTGGCGGGGCCCGCCGCGGCCGCGGCATCGAGCCACCCGCGCCATGGGGCGTCGGCCGCGCGCTCCGCGCCCGTTGCGTCGAGGGCCGCGGCGCGTGCGAGGCGGAAGTCGAGGTCGCCGAGCAGGAGC
>JBJTJU010000337.1:0-8295 GCA_046096165.1 Phycisphaerales bacterium
ACGGAACTGACAGCCTGACGACCGACGGGAAACCGGTCGCTGGGCAGACAACTCGGGGACGCTGGACGGGAAACCCAGCACCCCCGACCGCCTGACGGCGGGCTCGACGGGAACCGAGCCTTCCGAACGACAGGCACTTGAAGTGTGGCTCCGAGAAATCGGGGCCTGCTTCATTTTTGGCGCCGGCCGCTCAGGCCGGGACCGCGGCGCCCTGCCCGACGATCGCGTTCAGGGTCGCGCTCGGCCGCATCGCCTCCGACGCCCGCTTCGGGTCCGGCCGGTAGTAGCCGCCGACGTCGACCGGGCGGCCCTGCGCGCCGTTGAGCTCCGACACGATGGTCGACTCGTTCGCCGCCAGCTCCGCCGCGATGGGGGCGAAGTGCCCCGCCAGCGCCCGGTCCTTCGACTGGCGCGCGAGCGACTGCGCCCAGTAGAGCGCCAGGTAGAAGTGGCTGCCGCGGTTGTCGAGGTCGCCCACCTTGCGCGCCGGGCCGCGGTTGTTGCGCAGGTACTCGCCGGTCGCCTCGTCGAGGGTCTCGGCCAGCACCGCCGCCTTCGCATTGCCGGTGCGCGACGCCAGGTGCTCGAGGCTCGCCGCGAGCGCCATGAACTCGCCGAGCGAGTCCCAGCGCAGGCTGTTCTCCGCCATGAACTGCTGCACGTGCTTCGGCGCCGAGCCGCCCGCGCCCGTCTCGAACAGCCCGCCGCCGTTCATGAGCGGCACGACCGAGAGCATCTTGGCGCTGGTGCCGAGCTCGAGGATCGGGAAGAGGTCCGTCAGGTAGTCGCGCAGCACGTTGCCGGTCACCGAGATGGTGTCCTTGCCCTGCTTCATGCGCTCGAGCGACCAGCGGCACGCGTCCGCGGGCGCCATGACCTTGATCTCCAGGCCCGCGGTGTCCATCCCGGCGAGCGCGGGCCGCACCTTGGCCAGCACCTGGGCGTCGTGCGGGCGCTTCTCGTCGAGCCAGAAGACGGCCGGCGTGCCGGTCGCGCGGGCGCGCGCCACCGCGAGCTTCACCCAGTCGCGGATCGCCGCGTCGCGGGTGCGGCAGGCGCGCCAGATGTCGCCTGCCTCCACGCGGTGCTCCATCAGCACCGCGCCCGCGGCGTCCACCACGCGCACGGTGCCGGCGGCCTTCATCTCGAAGGTCTTGTCGTGGCTGCCGTACTCCTCGGCGGCCTGCGCCATGAGCCCGACGTTCGGCACGCTGCCCATGGTGCGCGGGTCGAAGGCGCCGTTCGTGCGGCAGAAGTCGACCACCGCCTGGTAGACGCCGGCGTAGCAGCGGTCGGGGATGACCGCGAGCGCCTCCTGCACCTTGCCCTGGGCGCTCCACATCCTGCCGCCCTCGCGCAGCATCGCGGGCATGGAGGCATCGATGATCACGTCGCTCGGCACGTGCAGGTTGGTGATACCGCGGTCGGAGTCGACCATGGCGATGGCCGGGCCCGCGGCGTGCACCGCCGCCACGTCGGCCTCGATCGCCGCGCGCTCCGCCGCGGGAAGCGCGGCGACCTTCGCGACGACGTCGCCGAACCCGTTCTTCGCGTCAGCCCCCGCGCGCGCCAGCGCCGCACCGTGGCGCTCGAAGACCGGCTTGAAGAAGGCGCGCACCGCGTGGCCGAAGATGATCGGGTCGGAGACCTTCATCATCGTGGCCTTCAGGTGCACCGACCACAGCAGGCCGGACGCGCGCGCGTCGGACACCGTGCGCTCCAGGAACTCGACCAGGGCGCGCCGGGACATGAAGGTGCCGTCGATCACGTCGCCCGCGCCGAGCTTGATGCCGTCCTTCAGCACCGTGGGCGCGCCGCCGGCGGCGGGCACGAACTCGATGCGCACCGAGGTGTCCGCCGGCACGGTCACCGACCGCTCGTTGCCGAAGAAGTCGCCGGCGTCCATCGAGGCGACGCGGGACTTCGCCTCCGGCGACCACGCCCCCATCTTGTGGGGGTTGGCGCGGGCGTAGTCCTTGACCGCCTTGGGCGCGCGGCGGTCGGAGTTGCCCTCGCGGATCACCGGGTTCACGGCGCTGCCCTTCACCTTGTCGTAACGCGACTTGGCGTCACGCTCGGCGTCGGTCCTCGGATCGTCGGCGTAGGCCGGCACGGCGAAGCCCTGCGCCTGCAGCTCGGCGATCGCCGCCTTCAGCTGCGGCACGGATGCGCTGATGTTCGGCAGCTTGATGATGTTCGCCTCGGGCGTCAGGCACATGCGGCCGAGCTCGGCAAGCGCGTCGGGGATGCGCTGCTCCGGCTTCAGGCACTCCGGGAACGCGGCCAGGATGCGCCCCGAGAGCGAGATGTCGCGCGTCTCGACCCGGATGCCCGCGGGCCCGGCGAACGACCGGATGATCGGCAGCAGCGAGCAGCTCGCGAGCGCGGGGGCCTCGTCGGTGTGCGTCCAGATGATGGTGGGGGCCTGGGACATCGCGGATCCTCGAAGTGGTTCGTGGGTGCCGGCGCCGGACGCGCCGAAGGGGGACCATTGTAGGGCGCACCGCGCCCCGCCCCGCCGCCGCGGCTATCCTCGCCGCCCATGTCCAAGGCCACCATCAAGACCGCCAAGGGCGACATGGTCGTCGAGTTCTACGACCAGGACGCGCCCAACACCGTCGCCAACTTCCGCACCCTCGCCTCCAAGGGCTTCTACAACGGGCTCACGTTCCACCGCGTGATCCCGGACTTCGTGATCCAGGGCGGGTGCCCGCAGGGCACCGGCAGCGGCGGCCCCGGCCACCACATCCCCTGCGAGACCTCCGGCGGCAACCAGCGCCACGACCGCGGCGTGCTGTCGATGGCGCATGCCGGCAAGGACACCGGCGGCTCCCAGTTCTTCATCTGCCACTCGCGCGACAACACCGCGCACCTCGACCGCAAGCACACCTGCTTCGGCAAGGTGATCCAGAACGTCGAGGTGGTGGACAAGATCAAGCAGGGCGACAAGATCGTCGCCGTCGAGCTGCACGACTGACGCCGTCCCGATGATGGACCGCCGCACGATGCTCGCCGCCACCGCGCTCGCCGCCGGCGGGCTGGCGGCGGAGTCGCTGCTCGGACGCGTCGCCTCCGCCTCGGCGCCCCGCCGCACCCGCGGGGGGCGCCTCGGGAAGCTCCAGCTCCTGCAGGTGGGCGTGGGCGGCAGCATCGCCGGCGCCGACCGGCACGAACTGAAGCGGCACCCGGACGTGGCGTTCACGGGCTTCTGCGACGTCGACTCGGACGCGCTGGCGCAGGTGGCCGCGGAGCACCCCGACGCCTTCACCTGCCGCGACTTCCGCGAGGCGTTCGACCGCCACGGCGACCGCTTCGACGGCGTGGTGGTGTGCACGCCCGACCACAACCACGCCCTGATCATGATGTGGGCGCTGCGCGCGGGCAAGCACGTCTACGGGCAGAAGCCGCTCGTGCAGCAGCTTGCCGAGGTGCCGGCGATCCTCGCGGCCGCCAATGCGCGGCCGCGCCTCGTGACGCAGGTGGGCAACCAGCGGATGGGACCGCCCGGCCGGCAGCACGCGGTCGACATCCTGCGCCGCGGCCTGCTCGGCAAGGCAGTCGAGGCGCACGTGTGGGTGGCCGGCCCGCCGGACGGCGGAGACGGCTACTTCTGGTACGGCGGCCTGAAGGACCCGACGCCGCCGCCCGCGAACATCGACTGGCCGCTCTGGCTCGGCGCCGCCGAGGACGCCCCGCACCGCGAGGGGCTCGTCGGCCTGCGCTGGCGCTCGAGCTGGGACTACGGCACGGGACAGCTCGGCGACTGGTGCACGCACCTCCTCGACGTTCCCTACTTCGCCTACAACCTGCCGTCGCCGATCGCGGTGGTGTCGCACACGCGGACGCCGAGCGACTTCTACCACGCGCAGCACGTCTCATCGACGCTCACCTACCCGGTGTCGGGTGACCGCTTCGCGCGGGGCGACTTCGTCCTCCACTACCGGGACAAGGGCCAGGCGCCGTCGCGCGCATCGCTCGGGCTGCCGGCGGGCGACTGGCCCGGCATGGGCACGCTGGTCGTCTGCGAAGGCGGCGTGCTGCTCGTCGAACCCGAGGGCCAGCTGCAGGTCTGGATCGAGGGCGTGCCCGTCGACTGGCGGCAGATCCCCGGCCAGGGCGAGGTGCGCGGCCGCAACCACTGGCACGCCTGGGTCAACCGCATCATGGGCAAGGACGATGCCTTCGTGCAGTCGCCCTTCCAGTACGCCGCCGGCATGGCCGAGGCCGGGCTGCTCTGCGCGCGTGCGGCGCGATTCCCGGGCCGCGAGCTGCGCTGGGACCGCTCCACCGCGTCGATCACGAACCACGACGAGGCGAACCGCACCATCGTCCGGCGCACCTACCGCGCGGGGTTCGAGCTTCCCGCGGTGACCTGACCGGCCGGCGACCCGCATGCTCGCCACCGCGCGACGACTCCTCCTCGGGATCCTGCTGATCGCGGCCGCTTCGGCGGTGCTCGTCCTGACGGACCGCTCGCGCGCACGGCCCGCCGCAGGCGGGACGGAGCCGAAGCGCATCGCCATCGTCCAGATCAGCTCGATCGACGCGATGAACACCGCGCGCGACGGGCTGATCGCCCGGCTCGAGGCCGCTGGCCACACGGCGGCGGCGGGCACGGTGATCGAACGCTTCAACGCCGAGGGCGACGTGGGCACCCTCGGGCAGATGGCCGCGCAGGCGTGCGGCGCGTCGCCGCCCTTCGACGTGGTGATCTCGCTCTCGACGCCCGCCACCCAGGCGGTGATGCGCGCCAACCGTTCCGGCGTGCCGCAGGTGTTCGGGCTCGTGGCGTCGCCGCCCGCGATCGGCATCCCGCTCGGCCCGTGGACGCCCGGCTCGACCCGCCCCGAGAACGTCGCGGGCTTCGGCACGCTGCAGCCGGCGGAGCTCCTCTTCGGCGCGCTGCGCGCGGCGGCGCCGGGCGCGCGCCGCGTGGGATGCGTGTGGAACCCCGCCGAGCCGAACGCCGAGGCGTCGGTGAGGCTCGGGCGCGAGGTGTGCGCCGCGCTCGGCATGGAGCTCGTCGAGGCGAACGGCGCGAACGTCACCGAGGTGGTCTCCGCCGCCGACGTGGTCCTCTCGCGCGGGATCGACTGCTTCTGGATCCTCGCCGACACCAACGTGATCGCCGCCGCGAAGCCGGTCATCGAGCGCTGCCGGCGCTCGGGCGTGCCGGTGATCACCAACTTCCCCGCGATGGCCGAGCTGGGGGCCGCCATCAACTATGGCGCCGACTATGCGGCGATGGGGACGTCGACGGGCGCGATCGCCGAGCTGGTGCTCGCGGGCACGCCGCCGCGGGACATTCCCTGCGACAACTTCGTGCCCGTCGCCGTCCGGCTCAACTACGACGGGTTCGGTGCGGGATGGCGGCGCCCCGCGGACCTCGAGCACTCGGCCGAGCGCATCGTCGAGTGCGGCACCGTGCGCACCCAGGCGGTCGAGCGCGCCGAGGTCCCCCCGGCGGTGGCGCAGATGCTCGCGGCGCGTGCCGTGCAGGCGTCGGCGCGCACGGCCGGCGGCCACCTGCCCACCATCGCCGCCATCACCTACAGCCGCACGCCAAATTTCGACGACGCCTACCGCGGCTTCCTGGCCGAGATGGAGGCCATCGGCCTCGGCGACGGCGTCGGGGCGCGCATCGAGCTTCGCGACGCGCAGCTCGACATCGGGGCGCTCGGCACCATCGTCGCCGCGGTCTCGGCCG
The DNA here is from genome assembly GCA_046096165.1 of Phycisphaerales bacterium. GTDB lineage: Bacteria > Planctomycetota > Phycisphaerae > Phycisphaerales > SM1A02 > UBA966. The sequence continues at coordinate 5,708 of JBJTJU010000337.1, forward strand.
AGCGGCCCGACGTGGTCGTGCCGTTCACGACGCCCGCGCTGCAGGCGGTCATGCGCAAGATCAAGGACCGGCCGGTCGTGTTCTCGCTGGTGGCCTCGGGCATCGAGGCGGGCGCCGGCCGCAGCGCGGCTGACCACCTGCCGAACGTCACCGGTGCCCAGATCGAGGGCGACTGGACGCGCATGATCGAGGTGCTGAAGGCCGCCATGCCGGGCGTTCGGCGCGTCGGCACGGTGTTCGCGCCCGGCGAGGCCAACAGCGTCTTCAACAAGGAGTCGTGGCGCAAGGCGCTGGCCGCCGCGGGCATCGAGCTCGTCGCAGTCGGCGCGGACCGGCCCACGGAGCTCTCGGAGGCGGCCGATGGCCTGGTCACGCAGGGCATCGACGCGGTGGCGCAGATCAGCGACAACGCCTCGAGCATGGGCTTCGCGACCATCGTCCGCGCCGCCGACCGCGCGGGGCTCGCCGTGTTCTCGTTCACGCCCGGCTCGATGCGCGCCGGCGCGACGTTCGCGGTGGCCCGCGACTTCGAGGACGTGGGGCGCGTCTCGGCGCGGCTCGTCAAGCGCGTGCTCGCGGGAGAGGCAGTCGCCGGCATCCCGTTCACCGACACGCAGCGCACCGTGCTCTACGCGAACCCGGAGCGGCTGCAGCGATTCGGGATCCGCATCCCGCCCGAGATCCTGCAGGACGCGACCGTGGTGCGCGAGGGAGATCCCGCGCCGTGAGGATCGACCGCACCGACGCCGCACATGCCGCGTGCCTGGCCCTGGTCGGCCGGCTCGATGCCGCCTGGAGCGAGTCGGTCGCGGCCGCGCTCGAGGACGCGATCCGCCTGGGGCGGCCGCGCATCGAGCTTGACATGCGCGAGACGACGTTCGTGTCGTCGGTGGGGATCGGCACCATCCTGCGCGCGCTCACCCGCTTCCGGGCCGTCGGCGGCACGCTGGTCATCGTCGGGGCGAGCGACCCCGTGCGTGACATGCTGCGCGTGGCGAAGCTCGATGCGCTGCTCGGCCTGCGCGCGGAGCCCGCGCGGCCCGCCGCCGCGCGCGGGTCGCGCCCGATCGGCGACGGCTGGACCGGGTCCATCGAGCGCACCGCCGCCCCGGACGTGCCGGTGCCGCTGGAGCGCGTGGCGCGTGGCAGCATGCAGGCGGGCCCGCATGCGGTGGCGCTCGGGCACGTGGCGCTGGCGCCCGACGAACCATCGGCTTCCGGCCTCTACGGCGACGGGCTGGTGGCCGGCGGCACGGCCGTGGTCTTCCCGGCCGACGCACCGCGCCCCGACTGCATGGCATCGACCGATGCCGGCATCGTCACCGTGCAGGTGCGCGATGCGCTGGTGGCGAATGCCGAGCCGTCCTGGCACGGACACTTCGAGGCAGCGGGCACGGGCGCCGCCGTCACGGTCTCCTCGATCGCGCGCGAACTCGTGCGTACCCTCGGCGGACCGGTCGCGTTCGTCGCCTGCGGCGAGTGCGCGGGCGCCTTCGGCGCATGGGCGCGGACGTCGCCGGACCGGTGGAACGCGGCCGCGGACGCCATGGCGCCCGATGACCTGCGCCGCGCGATCCGCTTCGCGGGCGAACCCATGCACCGGGGCGAGACGATGGTGGCGGTGGCCTTCGCCTCGGGCGACGCCACGGGCCCGTCGCTCCATGCGCACGTCGCGGTCACCGGCTACCGGCCGATGCCGCAGCAGGCACGCGCCGTCACCGCCGCCGGACAGGTGCTGGCCGAGCAGCCGCTGCGCGCCGTGATGCACGCGTTGCGCGCGGCCGACGGCACCGAGTCGTCGTTCGTGCGCGGATCGCTCTGGGCGTTCCGGACCGAGGGAGGCCCGTCATGAGCCTGCTCCTTGCCACGCTCGCCATCGGGCTGATCTTCTCGATCCTGGCGCTCGGGGTCTTCCTGTCGTTCCGCGTCTACCAGATGCCGGACATCACGGCCGACGGGTCGTTCCCGCTCGGGGCGGCGGTCACGGCGCGGCTCCTGAAGGACGGGCATGGCCCGGTGGCGGCCACCGCGGCGGGCGCCGCCTGCGGCCTGGCGGCCGGCGCGATCACCGGCGTCATCCACGTCCGCTTCAAGGTGAATGCGCTGCTTGCCGGGATCCTGGTGATGACGGCGCTCTACTCCGTCAACCTGCGGGTGATGGGGGCGAGCAACCTGCCCATCAACGCCGACACCGTCTTCACCGGCGTCGAGCGCGCCGCACGCGAGGCGTTCGGCCCCGAGGTGCGCATCCTCGGGCGCACCGCGCCGAGCGGCGACGTGGGGCTCCTTGCCGCCGCGCTGCTGGCGGCCGCGGCGTCCACCACGCTGCTTGCCCTCTTCCTGAAGACCGAGCTTGGTGCCGCGATGCGCGCCACCGGCGACAACGCCCGCATGCTGCGCGCGCTCGGCACCAGCACCGACCGCATGACGGTCCTGGGACTCGCGACGTCGAACGGCCTGGTGGCGCGCGCCGGCTCGCACTTCGCCCAGATGCCGGCCTGCGCCGACGCGCAGCTGGGGCGCGGCGTCATAGTCCGGGGGCGGGCGAGCGGCCTCCGGGGGCCGGCGCGCGTGGGGGCCGGGGGGGC
>JBJTJU010000338.1:0-2000 GCA_046096165.1 Phycisphaerales bacterium
GTGCCGGCGGCGTGGCTCCAGGCGGCGCCTGCCTCGCGTGCCGCGCCGGCGGTGCGCGCCGAGCGTTCCGCACCGGCCGCACGGTTCAGGTCCCGCGCCGCGTTGCCCCAGCCGCGCGTGTACGCGCCGTGCCAGTGCGAGTTCCACCAGCCCTCGCGGTCGCGCCAGCCCCAGGGGTGGTAGCCCCAGTCCCAGGCGTTGGCGAACCCGAAGCCGAGTGCGTAGCCCGCGCCGAAGCCCCAGCCCGGGCCCCACCATCCGGTGCCGCTCCACCACGGCCCGCACCACAGGCCGTATCCGCCCCAGCCGGGATAGCCGCCGAAGCCCCATCCGCCGAGGTACGGGCCGTAGCAGGGCCAGTAGCCGTACGTGGAGGGCCAGCCGGAGTAGGGTCCCCAGTCGCCGTCGAAGGTGATGTCGCTGTTGTCGCCGATCGAGACGTCTCCGTGCTCGGTGCTGCCGGGCGTGGCGTAGCCCGTGCCCCACACGACGCTGCCGCCGGAGACGAAGCTGTTCATGTACCCGGCCGTGTAGCCGAACGTCACCGTCTCGGGCGTCGAGTCGTAGACCTCGACGAAGGTCACGTTGTAGACCGGGCAGGACGGCGGGATCGCGTAGATCTCCTCGGGCACGCGGTCGCAGAGCGACCACGGCCCGGCCGGCGCGTCGGACGCGAACCACGCCGCGTTCTCGCACGCGTAGTAGCGGCCGTTGCAGGCGATCATCGGTGCGCTGGTGTTCGTGGCGTACTGCATCGCGGTGCCGGCGATGGGCCTGAGCCGCGGTGCGCCGCCGATCACGGTGAGGCGCACATGCGCCTTGGCGCGGTCGAGCGTCGCGACGTGGGGCACGTCCTGCTGCGCCAGCGCGTTCATCGCCTCGGGCGTGCCCGGCACGCTCGCTCGGACGTTGCCCCAGGTGCCGTGCGGGTCGATCGACGCGAAGGCGGCCGGAAGCGATGCGGCCGGCACCAGCGACCACGGGCCGTTCACGAGGTCGGCGCTGGTGAACCAGCGCCCGGAGGCGAGCAGCCACCATGCGCCGTCCGACGAGGTGGTGAACAGGTCGCAGTTGGCGTTCGTCACGGCGTACAGCCCGTCGGCCACCGACGCGAGCTTCGCCGGCCCGTCGATGCTGACGAGGCAGCGCGGCGTGGTGCTGACGACGATGTCGGGCGGGTCGGCGGGTGCGGTGGGTGCCGGTGCAGCACCCGCCTCGCCGGCCGGCGCGGGATCCGGCGTGCGCTTCGGGAGCGCCGCCTCGATCGCGGCCACCTGCTCGGGCGTGGGCGTTCGGCCGGCCACGTATGGACCGGTGAAGGCGGAGGCATGCATCCACGTGCCGCTTCCCACGCGGGTGAACCAGGTCCTCGAACCCTTGTCGTAGGCCAGGAGCGACGGCGTGTTCTGCGCGATGCCGATCGATCCGTCGCCCACGGGACGAAGCACCGGGCGTCCGTCGAGGAGGAGGAGCGTCGCGCGGCGGTTGACCACCGTGATCGGCGGCACCTCCGTCGACAGCGCGCTGCCGGCGGCGGCGCGGTCCTTGGCCATCTGCATGGTGCGCATCACGTCGGCGCGGTTGGCGGTGAAGCGGACGCCGAAGAGCATGGTCTGCAGCTGCGTCGCGGCGGCGTCGGCGTTGCGGCCGTCGGCGAAGCTCGCGCGGTCGACCTCGAGGTTCGACAGCTCGAGCAGTCCCGCGGGGCCGTCGTGGTCGAGGTCGGCGGTGAAGAAGAGCGCGCCGAAGGCGGGTGCGTCGCTTCCCTTCGCGGCGCTGAACGCGGCGCGTGCACGGGCGCGCGTCGGGTCGATCGACTCGAACTGCGGCGCGTAGAGCGTGTACGCGACGCCGTCGGCCGTGGCGGTCTGCGGCCAGAGTGTCTCGCCGTCGTCGTGGGCGGGGGCGGGCGGCGCGTCGTCCGGGGGCACCGAGCACGGAGACGTCTCGATCGGCGACAACAGCGACATCACCTTCGACGGCGACTGGGGCCCGTACTC
>JBJTJU010000339.1:0-5216 GCA_046096165.1 Phycisphaerales bacterium
CGGATCGGCCGCGCCGCCCATGCGCGCGATCGTGAAGAACGCGACGATCATGCCGTAGACCGTGCCGAAGAGGCCGATCATCGGTGCCACCTGGCCGAAGACGTTCAGGATCTCGATCCGCCGCAGGCGCTGCACCACCACCTCGTCGGCCGTGGCCTCCGCGGCGCGCACCATGGCGTCGTGGCCGGCGGGCGCCGCCGCGAGGGCCGCGTGCAGCATGCGCCCGAAGTCGCCGCCGCGCGTGCGGCTTGCCTCGGCGGCCTCGGCGGTCCGGCCCTCGGCCACCGCGCGGCGGAGCGCCTCGGCCTCGGCGCGCGGCAGCATGTCGTCGGGGCGGTTTCCGGCGAAGGCGATCCAGATCAGGGCGACGCTCGCCACGCTCATCGCGATCAGCACCCAGATCATGGCGCTGCCGATCCAGTCGACGCGCGCCGATCCGTCCGGCAGGCGCTCGAGCGAGATGAAGAACGCGGTGGCGAAGCTCCCCTCGGCCGACGCGGCGGCCGCGGGCAGCAGCGCGAGCGCGGCGGCAAGGGGTGCGAGGCGGGATCGGCGCGGGAATGGTGCGTCGGGGGTCATGGCCTGCCTGTGGTGGCTGCCGGCACGGCGCGCGGCGGCGCCGCGACCATGCCGAGGGAACGTCGGTCGATGAAAAGGTAGCCCGTCGGCCCGCCCTGGCGCTCGCCGAGGGTGCGCAGCGCACCGTCAGTGGACGGGTCGGCGAGCTCGATGCAGAGGAGCCGTGCGGCGCGCGTGCCGTCCGTGCGCGCCGGGTTCAGCCGGTCCGCGACGGCGATCAGCCCGTCGGTCGGCGCGCGTGCGGCGATCCGCCGCGTTGCCGGCGTGCCGCGCGCCACGATGCAGACGGCGTCCGGCTCCATCGCCTGCCACACGCGGTCGAGCGCCGCGCCGAGGTCGGCGGTGCCGCCCGGGGCCGCGCGCTCGGTGAACCAGCGAAGCGCCGCCAGCACGTTCGACTGCGTCGCGGCCGCCGGCGTGTTCGGGGCGAGTTCCACCGCGCCACCGCGCGCCACCGCGAGCGTGAAGCGCTGGTTCGGTGCCAGCGCGGAGAGCCGCTGCGCGAGCACGGCGCGCGCGGCCGGCATGGCCCCGAGCAGCCGCCCGCCTGCATCCACGACGAACGCCACGCGGCTGCGGTCCATCGCGAAGCTCTCGGCGCGGAACGCCTTGGGAATGGCCGCATCGAACCCCAGTCCGCCCGCGAGCCGCTCCGAGGTGCCGGTGCCCGCCGCGGTCGGCGCCGGCACGAGCCGCGCGAGACGCGCGGCCGCATCCGAGGCGGCCGCGGCCGGCGACGCCTTGCCGCGCCCCGCGGGACCCACGTACTTCGGTGCGCCGCCCGGCACCGGCAGTTCCGGCGGCGGTGGCAGGACGCCCGGCGGGGGCGGCGGCGTCCAGTCTGCCACCAGCACCGGCGCGGGCTCCGGCCGCATCGCGCGCGCGGCCGTCACGCCCACCGTCACCAGGACCGCCGCGAGGCACGCGTGCACCACCGTCGATGCCGCGACCGCCACCACCGGGCTCCTCGGCTCGACGCCTCGCGGCGCCATGTCCGGGGCTGCGTCCGGCTCGGGCGTCATGCGGACTTCGGCTTCGACCGCGTCTTCCGGAAGATCGCCCGGTCGAGGCTCATCGCCCCGGGCCCGATGAGGAAGAGCCCAAGCGACATCACCAGGAGCCCCAGCTGCGCGAACACCAGGTTCTGCTGCTCGGCGGACATCGAGAACAGCCCGCTCGCGCGGATTCCCGGCAGCGCCGTGATCAGGAAGAGCGCCGCGAGCATCACCGACATCAGGAAGCCCCACACGCGCGTGAACATCCCCAGGAGCGCGCACGCGCCGCCGAGGAGCTGCACGCCCGCGGCCGCCCACGCGATCTCGACCGAGAAGGGAAGCTGCGCGCGGTCGACGAGGAGCGCCAGCGTGTAGAGGCCGCGTTGCGTGAGCGGGGCAAGGGGGCGGCGCGCGGGTGCGGCGGCCGGTGCGGGCGCGGGCTCCGCGGTCGTTGCTGCCGCAGGGGCTGGCTTCGCGGCCGGTGCGGAAGGCGTGGCCTCGGCGGCGGCGGCGGGCGGCGCCGGCGCGTCCTGCGTCCACGCGTCGGTCCCGCGCACGGCACCGAGCGCCACGTCCGCCTGCTTCGGGTCCGGGTCGGTGATGCCGCGCACCCCGAGCTCGCGCAGCCGCTGCGCGTCCTTGCCCGTGTACTCCACGTCGCGCATCAGGTTGTTCCAGCCCTGCGGCAGGAATGCCAGGCACAGCACGACGCGCGCGAGGAGCGGCAGGATGTTCGTGGCGGCGAACTGGCTCGGCGTCATCGGCGGCGGAGTCTATGGCCGCCTCGGGCGGGGTGCCGCCTGGGGCAGGGGTACACTCGCGCGCGAGGCCTTCAAATGATGCATCGCGACGACTTCTCCCCCGGCTCGGCGGCCCCCTCGGCGCCGGATGGCACGCTCGCCACCGTCGTCTCCTTCGACTTCCGCGCCAAGCAGCTTGCCGACGTCGACGTGGTGTCCGTGCGTGCCGAGATGGCCGCGGGCCGCTTCGTGTGGATCGACGTGAACATCGCCCGCGCCGACGAGGCGCGTGCGCTGCTCGCGAGCCTCGCCCTCTGCGAGCCCGAGATCATCGAGGACGCCTTCAGCCGCGAGCCGGCCACCCAGCTGGCGCGCTACGACGACTACCTGCACCTGGTGCTCTCCGGCTGCCGCCTGGGCGGCAAGTCCTTCGAGCTCGAGCGCGTGGACGTGGTGATGGGCGAGCGATTCCTGCTCACCCTCCGGCGCGGCGATGCGGCGTTCATCCGCGCCCTCCGGAAGCACTACCGCACCGACTTCGTGCGCTTCGCCCAGAGCCCGAGCTTCATGATGTTCGAGATCTGGGACCACCTGATCGACAACTACCTCTCGGTGCACAAGGCCTTCGAGGAGCGCGTGCAGGCCATGCAGCGCGCGCTCGCGGGCGACGTCGACGACCGCGTCTTCGGCGACGTCAGCGCGCTGAGCAGCGACCTCCTCGACCTGCGCAAGGTCGTGCTGCCGGCGCGCGCCGTGCTCACGGACCTGGCGACGAAGAAGTCCGCGTTCGTCAGCGAGGCCACGCAGCCCTTCCTCCTGAACATGGTGGGCACGGTGGAGCGCGTCCTGCAGGACGTGCTGGTGGACCGGGACATCCTCTCGGACGCCCTGAACAGCCACATGTCGCTGGTCGCCCACCGCACCAACAAGGTGATGGGGAAGCTGACGGTGGTGAGCGTGATCTTCCTGCCGCTCACCTTCCTCTGCGGCGTCTACGGCATGAACTTCGAGGTGCTGCCCGAGACCAAGTGGGAGTGGGGCTACTACGGCTTCTGGGGCATGGCGATCGCCATCGTCATCGTGCTGGTGGCGGTGATGCGGCGGGCGCGGCTGCTGTAAAGGCCACACCCCCGGCGCGGGGCCGGGGGTGCGGGTGTGTGCTTGAACCGATTGAGCCGCTTCCCGGCTCCCGTCCGTCGGGTCAGGCCCGGCGGCGGCGCGTGACGGCCAGTCCGGCCACGCCGAGCAGCGCGACTGCGCCGGGGGCCGGCACCAGGATGCTTGCACCTCCGACGTTCTCGTAGGCGTACTCGATGATGGTGCGCGTCGCGAACGTGGCGCCGATGCTCAGTCGCATGTAGCCGTAGTGGACGGCGTTGGTCGACTCGTTCAGGAACCGGAATCCCACGAAGTTGTTCGTGCTGTTCAGGTTGAACGTGAAGTTGGTCGGGGCGGTGGTCGAACCGCTGCCGTTGTTGAACCACATGCCGCCGATGTTGCCGACGACGACTCCGCTGGCGAGGTTGGCGACGTTGGTGTTGCCCGTCGTTCCGGTGGAAGAGAGCCGCACGTAGCCGGTCGAGTCGCCCGCAGCCGCCGAGAAGAACGACAGCGCGGTCGTGCCGTACACGTTGATGTCATAGCCGGCGAAGGCCGCTGCGCCGGTCTGCCCGGTGATCACGTTCAGGTAGACGCCGGCCGTGTTGGCCGGGACGGCGATGCTGACCGGGCCGCTGGTCACGACCGCGGCATTCGCGGAGGTGACGAGGCTGGCGGTCACCGCGGTCGCGGCGAGGGCGTACGACTCAAGACGATTCAGGTTTCGCATTTGGAGGGAACTCCGGTGAAGGGGAACGGAGCAAGGACTGGCTGTCGCTCGAGGCAAACAGGCGAAGGGGTGCCCGGTGCGTCGAGATCTCCGGGGAGGGGCCCGGAAGATGGAGAGAAGGTGTCCCCAAAGCGGAGCGGTGCAAGTCAGCGCATCGCGGAATCTCGGGAAATTCTGAATTGGGTCAACGGCAACGCTGCATGCCAATAAAAGGCAAGTTTCAATGCTCACAGATGCTTCTGCGCGGATTTGGTCGTTCCGTGGTTGCGCGACCTCCCGCCCGCGAGCCCCGGGAAGGCGTGGAGATTCGTCGGTAGCTTGGGAGAAGAAGTGTGGATTCGGGGTGCGCGGAGCCCGGTTGTTTGGGCGGCACCGAGACTCAAGGGGGCGGCGTGTCCGCGTGCGGCGTGCGTGATTTCGTCCGGCGAAGGGTCCTGGGGGACCAGAAAGCGCAGGTGCATCGATGATCCAGAACTCCGTGATGCGACGGGCCGAACTCGGATCCCATCCTTGCGTTGGGTTCCATGCCAAGCTGACTGCCGCATTCCCGCCTGCGTGCGCGTCACCGACCGGTCGGCGCGCCCATCGGGCGTGCCTCGTCGCTGCGCTCGCCGGCGGCCTCTCGTTGCATGCCCCTGCTGACGGGCCGCTGACGGCGTGGGGCGCCAACGAAGCTGGGCAGTGCGACCTGCCGAGCAACCTCGGGGTGGTCCGCGCTGCACTTGGAGGCGCGACCAACAACTGGGGATCGCTCGGCTATTCGGTTGCGCTTCGCCCCGATGGGTCCGTCATCGCTTGGGGAAGCAACGCGTGGGGAATGTGCAACGTTCCCATCGACGCCCGAGACGTCGTGCAGATCTCCGCCTCTGCGATGCATGCCCTGGCCCTCAAGCGTGATGGACGGGTCGTTCAGTGGACTGCCATGGGCTGGACGGTTCCGACGGATCTCCCGCTTGTGAAGTCCATCGCGACCGGGAACGATGGCCATAGTCTTGCGGTGACTTTCGACAATCAGGTCGTCGCGTGGGGGCGTAACTATGAGGGCCAGTGCAACGTTCCAGCAGCTGCCAGCCC
>JBJTJU010000340.1:0-6944 GCA_046096165.1 Phycisphaerales bacterium
CCGCACGGGCAAGTACCTGTTCATCGAGTTCGACGACGGCGAGGCCCTGGCGCTGCACCTGCGCATGACCGGCCAGCTGCTGTGGACGCCCGGCGAGCCGGACGACCCCACGCCCTACGCACGCGCCGTGCTCGGCATGGACGACGGATCGGTGGTCACCTTCGCCGACTCCCGCCGCTTCGGACGGGCGTGGTTCCTGCCCGCGGGCCGGTCGGCCCGAAACCGCGTGTGGGGCAGGCGCACGGGCGTGGACGCCATGTCGGCGGGGTTCACCGCGCGCCGCCTGGGGGCATCGCTCGAGCGACGCACCGCCGCGATAAAGGCTCTCATCCTCGACCAGCGCATCGTGGCCGGCGTGGGGAACATCTACGCCGACGAGGCGCTGTTCCGCGCGCGGGTGCACCCGCGTCGACCGGGCGGATCGCTGTCGCAGGCCGAGGTGCGCCGCCTGCATCGCGCCATACGCGACCGCCTGCGCATGGGCATCTCGGTGGGGGGCGCATCGTTCGACCGCTACCGTGACGCCCACGGCGGCCGGGGCGGCATGCAGGACCTCTTCCTCGTCCACCGGCGGCAGGGCGAGCCATGCCCGCGCTGCCGCACCACGATCGAGAAGGGCGTGGTGGCGCAGCGGGGCACCTACTGGTGCCCGCGGTGCCAGCCGCTCGAGGTGGAGGGCGCATGCTGACCGACGTCCCGGGCATCCGGGTGGGGCACTGGACCGACGCCGACGCCGGCACGGGCTGCACGGCCATCATCATGCCGCCGGGTACCTGCGGCGGGGTGGACGTGCGCGGCGGCGGCCCCGCCTCGCGCGAGACCGACCTCCTGCGCCCCGAGGCCACCGTTCCCATGGTGTCGGCCATCGTGCTCTCGGGCGGCAGCGCCTTCGGGCTCGACGCCGCATCGGGCGTGATGGCCTGGTGCGAGGAGCAGGGCCTGGGCGTGGACACCGGCATCGCGGTGGTGCCCATCGTGTGCGCGGCGTCGCTCTTCGACCTGGGCATCACCGGCAACGCACGCCGGCCCACTGCGGCCGACGGGCGCCTGGCGGCGGAGGCAGCCACCGACGGCCCGCATGCGGTGGGCAGCGTGGGGGCGGGCACCGGCGCCACGGTGGGCAAGTGCCACGGCCGCGATCACTGGTGCAAGGGCGGCATCGGCAGCGCGAGCGTGCGGCTGGAGGGGGGCGCCACGGTGGCCGCGCTGGTGGCGGTGAACGCCTTCGGCGACGTGCTGGGCGAGGATGGCCAGGTGATCGCCGGCGCCTTCGAGGAGGGCCGGGGGTTCGTCGACTCGGCCCGTGAGATGCTCGACGGCCAAGCCCGCCACCCGCGGCTGGCCGACATGGGCAACACCACGCTGTGCGTGGTGGCCACCGACGGCGCCTTCGACAAGCCCGGCTGCACGCACCTCGCGCGCCAGGCGCATGCGGGCCTCGCGCGGGCGATCGCCCCCTACGGCACCGCGCTGGACGGCGATATCGCGTTCGCGGTGTCCACGGGCACCGCCCAGGCGAATGCCGTTGTGGCGGGCAACGCCGCCGCGGAGATGGCCGCCGCCGCCGCGCGCGACGCCGTGCGCAGCGCCACCGCGGTGCGGGGCGTGCCCACCGCGGCGGACCTCATGGCGCGCTGAGCGCCAGGCGGCGCTCCCAGAAGGGGGCGCTCGGCCAGCGCTGCTCGGCTGTCCAGTAGTGGGCGCGCAGCGCCAGGTGCTCCTCGAGCAGCATCAGGTAGTCGCGCTCCCAGTCGGGCAGTGCGTTCCCGACGCCGGCCTCGTGGTCGCTGATGGCCGCCCCGAGGCGCGCGCCCATGAGCATCGCGGTCATCAGCCCCTGCGATGACAGCGGGTCCCAGGCGATGGCGGCATCGCCTGCCATCGCCCAGCCGTCACCCCACAGCGGGTCGCGGTGCGCCGTCCCGGCGGCATGCAGCACGGGGGTCACGCCGCCGGGGTCGGGCCCCACGTCGGCGAGACCCTTCAGATGGCGGGTCGCGGCGAGGCGTTGGTGCCACACCCCGGTGCGCCCGGCCGCCTGCGGTGCGAGGTCGTGGTCGGTGATCAGGGCGATCACCGCGCGGCCGTCGGGGAGTGGGGCCGAGTACCACCAACCCTCGGGTACGGCCTCGATGCTGGTGGCGGCGAGAGGTGACCGGCGTGCGGGCGCCAGCGCCACGAGGGCCACCTGCTGGTCATGCGGGTGCCGCGCGCCCGCGACGTGGCGGAGGGGGCCTCCACCGCGCCCCGTGGCGTCGACCACCCATGCCCCCTCGATCGCGCGGCCATCGGCAGGCACGCGCCAACCCGACGGCGTGCGCTCGGCGACTCCCGCGTGGGCACGGACGACCTCCACGCCGCGCCCGGCCGCGGCGGCCATGAGGCGGGCATCGAACCGCGCCCGGTCGAGGTGCCAGCCGTCGCCGTCGGGATGCGCGATGAACTCGGTGGCGACGAGATCATGCGATCCCCACGCGGCCTGCACCGCGTGCGCAGGCAGGTGCACGGCGTCATCCAGCACGTCGTCGCCGAACACCGATGCCACCAGCTGGGTGGCGCCCGGCGGGAGGCTCTCGCCGGCCCACGTGCGCCTGGCCGCGGAGTCGCCGACCAGCACGGCCCGGTGTCCCCGGTCTGCCAGCGCGACCGCCGCTGCGCAACCGGCGGGCCCGGCGCCGACGATGATGACGGTGGACGGCATGTCCGCAGGCTGCCAGACCGGGCCTCCGGCGGGCTCGCTTGGCAGGCTTTCGGCATGGACGGCCTCCTCTCCCGTCGTGCGTTTCTCGGCCGCGTGGCCATCACCGCTGCGGCCGCCATGGTGCCCGCCGCGCTCGCGGGGCGGGCCCGCGCCGGTGGCGTGTCCATCGATGCGTCCCGCGTGGCACGCGTGGCCATCCATCCCGCGGTGGGCGTGGCCCGCGTGGGGAACAGCCGTGATGCGTTCTTCTTCGGGCCGGAGGTGCCCGGCCAGGTGCCGGCCGGTCCATTCAAGGATGCCCAGGGCGCCATGGCCAAGCAGGCCGCGCGAGTCCGCATCTACGCCTACGACGCCCACGGCGAGGTGCTGGGCGAGGTGACGGCCGCCGACGCCGAGATCTCGTGGAGCGTCACCGTCGGCAACGGAAAGGCCAACTGGTACGGCGACGACGTGGCGTTCGACGTGCCCGGTGCCCAGCCCACCGTGTTGCGCAACCCGGACGTCACCGACAGGGCGTCGATCTACCCGGTGGCCACCACGCGCGTGCTCCGCGGGGCGGCCGCCCGCCCGCGCCGGCTGACCGGGGGCGTGTTCGCGGGGGTCCCGATCGACTTCGGCGAGGTCCTCACCGATGCCGATGGCCGCCTGGTGGTGCTGCCCGGTGAGGGTCGCGCCTACTCGGCGCCGGGCGCGCCGCCGCTGGCCGGCTACGCGGACAACGCCGGGTGGATCGACGACACCTGCGACGGTCCCATCCGCGCCACCGTCACCATCGGCGGGCGGCGCCTGCAGGCCACGCCCGCGCGGGTGGTGTGCGGCAGCCCCAACTACGCCCCGGGCATCGGCAGCGGCATCATCACCCTCTACGACGCGGCGCTGTCCGGGCTCTACAGCGCGGGGCGCCACGCGAAGGGCCGCACCCGGTTCGGCACCGACGTGATGCCGATCTTCGCCCGCATGACCGACATGCAGTGGGTCAACGACGGCTACCTCACGCGCTACGGATTCGGGTCGCACCGCGAATGGACGCGGCCCGACATGCGCCGCCGCCTTGCCGACCCGTCGCCGGCCAACCGGACGTTCCGGCAGGGGGTGCTGAAGCTCTTCCGCAACCCGGACTACACGGTGGTGCAGCCGGATCTCGAGCCGCAGATGTACGGCGACGAGATCATGATGCCGCCCAACCTCACGAGCGCGCGGCAGTGGTACGCGCTCACCCGCCTGCAGTACGCCCACCTCAGGTCGTGGGCCGCCGGGGCGTTCGACGTGGGTGACGGCCTGCCCGCGGGCCCGGTCGGCGCGCTCGATCCCGCCGACCAGCCCGTCGCGCTCGATCGCGCGGCGCTCGATGCCTGCCTCGGCGGTGCGTTCCATCCGGGCGTGGAGTTCCCGTGGCTTGCCCGGGTCAACTGGATCTGGACCGACGACCTGCGGCTGCGCAATGCCACCACCCGCCCGGACCTCACCGACTACGGCCCGGAGCTCACCGCGCAGGTGGCGATGTCGCGCACGGGCCCGCTGTCGCGCCTGGGCCCCGGTGGGTACATCCAGTGGATGGGTACCCCGTGGCACGCCGACTCGTCGAGCTGCCGGTATGGATACCAGCGGGTGTCCCCGCAGCTGCCCACCTTCTGGCCCGCGCGCATCCCCAACGCGGTGCTCACGGCCGATGACTACCGCATCGTCGTCGACGAGAGCCGGTCGCTCGCCGAGCGGCGCCGGGCGTTCCGCCGGCGCATGGAGTGGGAGCGCTTCATCGCGCACCCCACCGGCCCGCCGACCCTCGCCATGATGGTGGACGAGTGGTCGAAGCTCGGCGTGGTGCGCGAGCGGCCGGGCCCGCGGGACGGCGCGTTCCCCGCCGTGCTCAAGGTGGAGTCGGATGTCGGGTTCGCGAAGGAGCCCGAGACCATCTGGCCGGCATGGGTGACGCAGCCGCAGTTGCCGGCGTGGCCGCTGGTCACCGCCAACTCCGACGACAACTCGATCCGGTCGATCGACAGCCGGGGCCGCGTAACCGTGCTGCCGCTCAAGGGGTCGATCGCGCGGCCCGAGGGGATGGGCCGCGATCGCTACGGCAACCTCTACGTGGCCGCGATGGACGGGGGCACCGTGCAGCGGGTGGGCACCGATCTGTCGGTGAGCACCTACGCATCGGGCATCCCCACGCCCGTGGGGATCCTCTTCACGTTCCGGGGCACGCTCTACGTGAGCAGCTACACCGCGGCGGGCGGCATCTACCAGGTGCCTGCCTCGGGTTCGCCCGGGTGGCTGGTGGCCCCTGGAGCCGGCATCTCGCAGCCCACGCTCATGGCGATGATGCCCGATGGCAGCGCGCTGCTGGTGAGCTGCGCCGCCACGGGCAGCGTGGCCGCGGTCAACCCGTCAACGGGCCAGATCATCAACCCGGCCTTCATCTCGGGCCTCACCAGGCCGCGCGGCATCGCATTCGACGCCTACTGGAACATCTACGTCGCGAACCAGGGCGCGAACACCATCAACCGCTATTCGTCCCAGGGCAACCCGCTGCCGTTCGCCCTGCGCGGTGATGCGCTCGCCACGCCCTTCGGGCTGGCCTTCGACGCGGATGGCTCGCTCTACGTCACGCCCACGCAGTCGAACATCGTGCAGCGCGTGGCGATACGCGGCAACACCGGCACCGTCAGCACATTCGCCTCGAACCAGGCGAACCCGGGCGGGCTTGTCTTCAACGGCAATGTGGTGCCGCCCCCGGGGTCGTCGCCCAGGGGCGTGGTCCGCTAGGCCAGCAGGGCGTCGAGTTCGCCGCCCTTGTCGAGCGCCGAGAGCTGGTCCCAGCCGCCGATGTTGCGGCCGTCGATGATGATCTGCGGGAACGTGTAGCCGCCGGTCTCGGCCACCAGGCGCTCGCGCGCTGCATGGTCGCTGCGCGAGATGAAGATCTCCTCGTACGGCACGCCGCGCTGGTCGAGGAACGCCTTGGCGCGCATGCAGAACGGGCACGACTCGGTGGTGTACACGGTGACGTCAGCCATGCGGCGCAGGCTAGGCGATCCGCGGCGGGTGCGACACTTGAGCGGTGGCCACCATCGACACCGACGCCGTGGTGCTGCGCACACTGCGCTACGGAGAGAGCGACGCCATCCTCGCGCTGCTCACGCCCGGCCTCGGGCGGGTATCGGCCATCGCCAAGGGCGCCCGCAAGCCCACGTCCAAGCAGGGCGGTCGGTTGCAGCCCGGGGTGCGGCTGCACGCCACCCTGGCCGAGGGCCGCGGCGACCTCATGACCCTGCGCGGCACGCAGGTGATCGATGCCGGCGCGGGCCTCTGGATGGACGGCTACCGCCTGCGCGCGGCGGGGTGCGTGCTCGAGGCGGCGCTGCGCGTGGTGCCCGAGCACGAGGACGCCGAGGCGGCCTACAACCTCATCACCCGCGCGCTGGCGCTCATCGCCGCCGCCCCGGCGCGTGACGAGCCACCACGTCTCGATCCCTATGTGCTGGGCACCCAGGCCAAGCTGCTGGCCACCTCGGGGCTGGTGCCGCACCTGGCGTCGTGCGCGGCGTGCGGCGGCCCGCCGCCACTCGAGGGGTTCTCGGCCACGGCGGGAGGCGCGGTGTGCGGTGCGTGCTACGTCGGGTCGGGCGCCGAGGCGCTGGAGCCCGCCGCCGCCGACGCGCTGGTGGCCCTGCTGGCGCGGCCGCTGGCCGAGGCCCCCGAGTGCCTGGCACCGGGAGCCGCGCCGGGTGCCGAGCGGCTCATCGCCCTGATGTTCCGCGAACACCTGGGCGTGACCCTCAAGTCGGGCACGCCGCTCTAGGCGTTCCGCTCATCCCCGGCGGGTCACCACCCCACGGCGATCACGGCCACGGCCACCAGGATCACGCCCTCGGTGCCGTCGTCGCCGATCAGCCCGTTGGGCTGCCGGTGGCCGCCCTCCACGGCGCGCACGGTCACCTTGCCGTAGGGAAAGCGCCCGCACACGTCGTCCACGTCCACCCGGTCGGCGCCGGGCACCGCGATGGTGGCTTCCACGCGCATGTTGGCGCGGTCGCCATCCGGCAGCACATCGCGCATTCGCGGGAACAGCACTCGGCGGATGGTGTCCTCCACTGCGCGCACCGCGGCCTTGGTGGCGTCGGAGGACGCCATCCGCGACAGGCCCGCGGCAATCCGCGCCGCGCTGGCCGGCATCGCCGCCGGCACCGAGGCGGAGAGCCTGGTGGCCGAGGCCGTGTTCACGGGGGTCTGGTGTGCCGCCCGG
>JBJTJU010000341.1:0-3747 GCA_046096165.1 Phycisphaerales bacterium
CCTCCAGGCGAAGGTCGCCGAGGTCATCGAGGCCGCCGGAGCCGCCGAGTGACAGCGAACTGCCCTCGTTGCCGACGTCCAGGCTCTCCAGGCTGAACGACCCGCTTCCCTCGTCGGTGGCCAGGGCGTCGATCGCCGAGCGCCGGAACAGGGTCTCGCCCTTGTCCTGCAGTTCCTGGAGCTGTCCGTTGCGGGCCATGTCCATGACCTGGTCCGGGGTCTTGTTCAGCCGCTCGGCGGCTTCCTGAAGCGTGTAGAACAGCTTGGCCATGGGTGGGGTGTTCCGAAGGGGCCTTGCGGCCGTTCCTGGGGGATCCAGGAGCGAGGAGGCGTACGCTACCTGCGCCCGCCGCAGCCCCGCAAGCGCGGGTCGCCGCCTCCGATGGCCATCCGCACTCGCCCCGCCCGGGGTTCCAACCCTCCGCCCGACGCCGGCTGGCCGTCGGTCCAGGACCCTGCGTCGCTCGCGCGGGCGCTGGAGCAGTGGTTCCCCGGCGCGGCCAGAAGCCTGCCGTGGCGCCGGGAGCGCTCGGGTTATCGAGCGCTCGTGAGCGAGCTGATGCTCCAGCAGACGCAGGTGTCGCGGGTCATCGGGGCGTTCGAGCGGTTCGTGGAGCGCTTCCCGACCGCGGCGGCACTCGCGGGTGCACCGGAGGGCGAGGTGCTCGCCGCATGGCAGGGCCTGGGCTACTACCGACGCGCGCGGCTCCTGCAGGCGGCGGCGCGCACCGTGGTCGAACGCCATGGCGGCGAGGTGCCGCGCTCCGAGCCCGAACTGCGCGCCCTGCCGGGCATCGGCCGCTACACGGCCGGCGCGATCGCGAGCATCGCCTTCGGCGAGTGCGTGCCGATCGTCGACGGCAACGTGCTGCGCGTGCTGTCGCGCATCGCGGGCGCACCCGCGCGCGTGGCGGACGCGGCGTCCGAGCGCTGGGCGTGGGAGCAGTCGGCGCGGCTCGTGGCGCAGTCGTCGTCGCCCGCGGTCCTCAACGAGGCGCTCATGGAACTGGGAGCGACCGTATGCACGCCGGCCGCACCGCGGTGCGGTGGATGCCCGGCGGAAGGGGCGTGCGCGGCGCGGCGGTCCGGCACGCAGGCGGTGATCCCCTCACCGCGGATCGCGGCACCGCGGCGCACGGAGCGATGGACGTCCCTCGTGTGGGTGGACGGGAATGCGGTGGCGCTCGAGCGCCGGCCGGACCGCGGCATGTGGGCGGGGATGCACCAGCCGCCGACCGTTCCCACGCGTGATGCCGGTACCGGGCCTTCGTGGCCGTTCGCCGTGCGCACGGTGGGTGCGTTCACCCACGTCACCACGCACCGGACGATCGAGTTCACCGTGGTGGTGCCGGACGGCGCGAGCGGGATTCCCGCGGATGCCGGCTGGACGATCGCGCCGCTTGCCGGCCTCGATGCCTATGCGCTCTCGAACGCCGCGTGGCGGACGCTCGAGGTCGCCGGCCTTGACGTCACGAGGCCACCCGCGGCAGCGGCCGGTCGTCGCGCGCCTCGCCGCGCAGCGACGGGTAGCTGATCCGGCCGTGGTAGATGGCGTTGAGGCTCTTGATGATCGAGTCCTCGACGGAGCGCAGCTCGCGCAGGGTGAGCGGGCTGTCGTCGAACTGACCGTCGACGAGCCGTCGGTGGCTCAGGTCGCGCACGAGCTGCTCGATGCGCGCGGGCGTCGGCTCGCTCAGCGTGCGGCTGGCGCTCTCGACGCAGTCGCAGAGCATGAGCACCGCGGCCTCGCGCGTGGCGGGCTTGGGGCCGGGATAGCGGAAGTCGGCCTCGTTGATCTCGTCCTCGCCGGCGCGCTTCTGCGCGGCGCGGAAGAAGTACTCCATGAGCGTGGTGCCGTGGTGGCTCTCGATGAAGTGGCGGACCTGCGCGGGCAGGCGGAACTCCGCGCCCAGCTCCATGCCGTCCTTCACGTGCCCGACGATCACCAGCAGGCTCATCGCCGGCGACAGCCGGTCGTGGCGGTTGGTGCCCGACTGGTTCTCGACGAAGTACTCGGGCTTGTTGATCTTGCCGATGTCGTGGTACAGCGCGCCGACGTAGGCGAGCAGGCCGTCGGCGCCGATCGACTCGGCCGCGGCCTCGGCGATGTTGGCCACCTGGAGCGAATGGTTCCACGTGCCGGGCGCGCGCCGCTGCAGCTCGCGCAGGAGCGGGTGCTTGGGGTCGCGCAGCTCGACCAGCGTCAGGCCCGTCGCCTGGCCGGAGAAGCGCTCGATGGTGGGCAGCAGGCCGATCATCAGGAAGCCGACGAAGAGCGCCGTGACCAGCGCGATGAGCGACTCGCCGAGCGCGATCGACAGCGTGGCCGGGTCGCCCGCACCGGGTGCGGCCGCGCCGACGAGCACTGCACCGGCCGAGATGAGCGCCGCCGCGACCGAGGCGGTCACGAGGGTGGATCGGTGGCGCACGTCCCGCAGGAGCGCGGCGTAGATCACGGGTCCGGCGAGTGCCGCGATCCACGCGGTGCCCGGGGCGATCGCGAGGGCGAGCGGCTGCTGCGCGAGCACGGTGACGAGCGACACGCGCAGCCCGAACGCGACGGTGGCGATGCCGGCGGCGAGGAGCGCCGCGCCGATCGCCGCGAAGCCGACGGCACGCGGGTAGGCGAACACCATGACGGCGACGACCGCCGCCGGGAGCAGGACGAGCCCCAGCGCCGAGGCGAGCCGCCGCCAGCGTCGGAACACGTCCGGCGCCTGCTGCGCGAGGAAGATCGCGGCCAGCACGCCGATCCCGAGGGCGAGTGCGGCCGCCGCGGTGAAGGGCATGGCCACGCCGGGGTGCGACTCCGAGCCGCGGTGGCGCACGTGCTCGGCGTGGGCGCGCGTCACCTGCTCGGCGGTCAGCACGTCCCCCGGGGCGTAGAGCGCCTCGCCGCGCGGGTGCACCACCTGCACGGGCGGCGCCTGCTCGGCGGCCTCCTCCTCGGCGGCCTTCGTGGCGGCGGCGTCGAAGGCGATGGTCGGCTTCGGGTCCGCGAGGATCGGCGCGACCGCGGGCTGCGCCAGCTCGATCGGGAACCCGGCCTCGGTGGCCTCGGCCACCAGCCGCGCACGCATCGACGGCGGGTCGTCGGCGCGCAGCTCGATGGCGCCGCGGCCGACGCTCGCGAGGCGTGGGCCTGGGCCGGATCCATCCGCGCTCGGCGGCACCGCGACCGCGCGGCGCGCCGCCGTCGAGAAGGCATCGAAGTCCGCCGACGCGACGATCGGCACGCCCACGACCAGCTCGTCGAGGAGTGCGTCCGTCCAGTCGCGCCAGCGCAGCAGCGCATCCGGGTCCTGCACCGCGCGCAGCGCCTCGAACGACTCCTCGTCGAGCGCGTAGCGCGCCACCGTCGCCGGCTGCAGCTCGGCGATCGACTGCTTGTCGCGCACCAGGAGCGGCAGGCCCTCGATCTCGCCGCGGATGCGCTCGACGTAGTCGGCGTTCGCGGCGTAGATGCGCGGGGCGGCCTTGCGCGCTTCCTGCTGGCGCTGGGCGGTGGCCGCGACGTCGGTATCGGTGTATTCGAGCCGGTTGACGCGGCCGGCGGCGGCGCGCTGCCCGACGTATTCGCGCGGGAACGCATCCGCGACGGCCACGCTCCCGCCGCCGACCATCGCGAAGCATGCCACCACCAGCACGGCCGCCGCATTGCGCTCCTCGCGCAGCCACGCCAGGAGCGGCGAGGTGCGCCGGGGGAGCTTCCGTCGGAGGCGGATTCGCCGTCCGGACCGGGGTGCA
>JBJTJU010000342.1:0-4027 GCA_046096165.1 Phycisphaerales bacterium
GAGCTCCGGCAGCACCGTGTCGTCGTAGCCGACGATGCCGGGGAAGAGCGCGGCCGCGGTGCGCTCGCCGCGCGCGACGGCGTCGGCGAGCGCGCGCTCGAAGTTGGCGCGCAGCTCCGCCTTGACGGTGCGCGAACGCCAACCGGAGGCGCGGAGGGCGGCGAGCGTGGTGATCGGGGGCGCGTCGGGCATGTCGGGCGGTTCGGTGGCCGCGCGTGGGTGGATGCCACGGACGTCGACGGGTTTCCGGGCTCGACCGGAGAATCGCGATCGATTCGTCCGGGATTTCAGGCGCCCGACCGAGGGAGGCGCTCCTCTATATTGATGTGGTGGACAGTCTTCCCCTAACTGGGTGATATCGGTCATACCGAATGCAACCCTTGAAGATTGCCCTTCTGGCGGTCGCCGTGGCCTGTTCGGCCGAGGCGCAGACCCTGCCACCCCAGGATGCGCGCATCGTCCCGGACGCCCGACGTCCGAGCCGTGACCTTCAGCCGGCCCCGGCGCCGGTGAAGCCGGTGCCGCCGCCGCCCCCGGTGCCCGGCAAGGCCGAGGTGCTCGCGGGCGAGACCGCGTTCTCCCCGTCCACCCGGTTCACCGTCGAGATCCAGCCCGCCAACCATCCGCGCCTGCCATGCGAGGAGGACCTCCTCGACACGCCGGTGGCGCTCTACCACCACGGCAACACGTTCTCGGGGTCGCCGTCCTCGGGCGGCGTGGCCATCACGGTGACGCCCGCCGAGATGGCGGTGATCGGCGGCGAGCTGACCGACAGCGCACGGGCGGCGATCCAGAACGCGATCGTCGCGCGCATCAACCGCGAGGGCGTCGGCGGCATCGCGTGCCTCATGGATCCGGCGCCGTCGCCGGACGGCGCGAACGTCATCAAGGTGGTCGCGGTGCAGGTGGCGCGGATCCGCACCGTCGGCACCGGCGTGCGCGCGGCCGAAGGCGAGCAGCAGGTCGACCATCCGCAGCACTCGGCCATCAAGGAGCTGTCGCCGATCGACCCGGGCGACGTGCTCGAGCGCGAGGTGCTCGAGGACTACCTGTACTCGCTGAGCCGCTTCCCGGGCCGCACGGTGAGCGCGGTGGTGACGAGCGAGCCGTCCTCGGCGCAGGTGGTGCTCGACTTCCTGGTGCAGGAGAAGAACGTCTTCGACGTGTACGTGGCGGTCTCGAACACCGGCACCAAGGAGACCAACTACTGGCAGGAGCGCGTGGGCATCTTCGCCACGCAGCTCACCAACAACGACGACATCCTGTCGCTCGAGTACACGACCACCAGCTTCTCCGGCTACGACTCCTTCAACGGCTACTACGACGCGCGCGTGGGGAAGATGCAGGACCTGCGCTGGCGGGTGACGGGCCAGTGGGGCCAGTACAACTCGTCGCAGATCGGCCTCGCCGGCGAGGAGTTCAACGGCAGCTTCTGGGGGGCGCAGGGCGACCTGATCTGGAACCTCCACCAGCGCGGGAACCTCTTCCTGGACCTGGACGGGTCGGTGCGGGGCTGGAACTCCCAGACCAGCAACACGCTCTTCATCTCCGACGGCGACGCCACGTTCCTGACGCTCGACCTGACGCTCGATGCGCTGGCCCTCGGGGAGACCTGGGCCGTGCAGGGAAGCTTCGGCGGGGCGTGGAGCACGACCAGTGCCGACCAGGATTCGCTTGACGACCTCGGCCGCGCGGACACGTCGCCGACCTGGGCCACGGTCAATGCGTCGATCTACGGGTCGGTCTACCTCGACCCGCTCGTCGATCCCGCCTGGGGCAAGGGCAACGAGCTCTACAAGCCGCTCGTCCACGAGATCTTCGGCTCGATCCGCGGCCAGTACGCCTTCGACTACCGCCTGACGCCGATGGCGCAGTACGTGATGGGCGGCCTGTACACGGTGCGCGGGTTCCCGCAGTCGGTGAACGCGGGCGACAGCGCGATCGTCGGCACCATCGAGTACCGGCTGCACCTGCCGCGCTCGTTCTCGGCGGCGCCGCCATCGAAGTTCCCGTGGCTCGACAAGCCGTTCCGGTGGCTGCCCGACTCGACGAGCGGCGCGGGGCCGGACTGGGACTTCATCGTCAGCGGCTTCTTCGACGGCGGGTCGATCGGCAACAGCGACAACTTCGCCTTCGAGGTGGACACGGGCATGCTGAGCGCGGGCGTCGGGCTCGACCTCACGCTCGGCACCGCGTTCTCGATCGGCGTCGACTGGGGCTGGGCGCTGAACTCGGTGCCCGAACTCGAGGTCGACGCCGGCAACATGCAGTTCTGGCTGTCCGCGTCGTTCGTGTACTGACCCCGCCTCTCCGCACCGACCCGTCCACCCCTTCCCCCGTGACGCGACGACCGAGCCCAACCTCCCTCTCGCTGCGCGGCGCGCTGACGCTGGCGGCGGTGGTCTCGACGGCCGCAATGGCGGTGCCGGTGCTGGCGGGCGGCGGCATCGAGGGGGCGAAGGTCCGCCGCGGCGACGTGAAGTTCGAGCGCCACGGCAACCACCTGACGGTGACCGCAAGCAACGGCGCGATCATCGACTACAACCGCTTCTCGATCGCCGCGGGCGAGGTGGCGCAGTTCGTGCAGCCCACCGCCAACTCGCGCGTCCTGAACCGCGTCACCGGGCGCGAGATGAGCCGCATCGACGGCGCGCTGCTTTCGAACGGCATCGTCTACCTGGTGAACCCCCAGGGAATACGCGTCGGCAGCGGCGCGTTCGTGAACGTCGGCGGCTTCCACGCCGCCGCGGGCGCGATGGCCGACCAGGACTTCATCAACGGCATCGACCGCTTCACGGGCCTGACCGGGCAGGTGACGAACGAAGGCCTGATCCGCGCCGAGTCGGTGACGCTCGTGGGCCAGTACGTGGCCAACCGCGGCACCATCGACGTGCCGGACGGCGTGGTGGCGATGGCCGCCGGCGACAGCGTCTACCTGCAGCGCGGGTCGGGGCCGATCATGGTCTCGGTCACGCGCTCGCAGATGGGCGAGGACGGATCCGGGAAGGGCGAGCAGGCCGGCGTCTCGAACACCGGCACCATCAACGTCGGCAAGGGCCAGGCCGCGATGGTGAGCGGCGACTTCTACGCGCTGGGACTCGACCTCTCCGGCACCATCATCGGCAAGAGCATCGCCGCGCGCGGCGGCAAGGACAGCACGGTCGCGGTGAACGGCACGCTGGATGCGTCGGACGCGGCCGGGAAGGGCGGCACGGTCGACGTGCTGGGCGAGCGGGTGGGGCTCTTCGGCGACGCGCGCATCGCGGCGGACGGCGCAACCGGCGGCGGACGCGTGCGCGTGGGCGGCGATTACCTGGGTGGCAACGATGCGGAGGCGCCGAGCGCGGACCGGACGTACGTCGGGCCGGGCGCTCGGGTGACGGCGAACGCGCTGGTCGACGGCAGCGGCGGCCGCGTCATCGTGTGGAGCGACACGTACACGGCGTTCCTCGGCTCGATCGAGGCGAAGGGGGCCGGCACGGGCGCGGGTGGGTTCGTCGAGACGTCGAGCGCGGGCAACCTGCAGGCGTTCGGACGGGTGGAGACGGCGGGGGTGAATGGGCTGGGGGGGATGTGGTTGTTGGATCCGAGCAACGTGAACATCACGAACGCCACGACGAATGGGTCGTTCAATGGGGCGAGCCCCAACGTCTTCACGCCAAACGGCGATGACGCGAAGGTGGACGTGGCGACGATCGTCGCATCGCTGGATGCGGGGACGAGCGTCACGATCCTGACCGCCAGCAGCCAGACGCAGGCGGGGAACATCACGCTGTCGTCTGCCATCGCGAAGTCGGCGGGCGGCGATGCGACGCTCACGCTCGATGCGGCTGGGTCGATCACCCTATCTCAGGGGATTTCGGCGTCATCCGGCGAGCTGAACGTCGTCCTGGTCGCCGGAGGCACCGTCGCACTGGACGCGGCCGTGTCGACTAACGGGGGCGATCTCTCCATCACGGCCACCGGTGCGGTCGGCGGGACTGGTGTCCTGACGGTCGGCGGCGCGACGACGGTCCGTGCGTCCGGC
>JBJTJU010000343.1:0-5148 GCA_046096165.1 Phycisphaerales bacterium
GCCGCCGGCCGACCACGCGGGCGGCGCGGACGACGACGTGGTCGCCGGCCGCGACGGCGGCGTCTACCAGCAGCGTGGCCGCGCCACGTACGCGCGCGGCGCCGACGGCTGGCATGCGACCACCGCCGACGGCAACGCGTCGGCGCCGGCATCCGCCGCCGACGCCCCCGGCTTCCGCGAGCAGGACGGCTCCGCCTCGGCCACCGCGTCGGCCCGCCAGGCATCGATGGACGGCTTCCGCCCCGACCCCAACCACAACTTCGACGGCAGCCCCCGCGGCGCCTTCGCGCGCGGTGAGACCAACTACGCCGACCGCCGCGAGGGCCTGGAGCCCCCGCAATCGGGCGGCCCGCCGGACGACTACCGCCGCGGCGGCAGCTGGAACGGCGGCGGATGGGACCGCCGCGAGGCGCCCGCCCCCGCGCAGGCGCAGGGCGGTGCGCCCGCCGGCCAGGGCGGCTACGGCAACCCCGGCTGGCAGAACGGCGAACGCGGCTACG
The DNA here is from genome assembly GCA_046096165.1 of Phycisphaerales bacterium. GTDB lineage: Bacteria > Planctomycetota > Phycisphaerae > Phycisphaerales > SM1A02 > UBA966. The sequence goes on from JBJTJU010000343.1 coordinate 501, forward strand.
GCCGCTACAGCGGCTACACCGGCGCCCGCGGGATCGTGGGCGGCTACAACGACGGCTGGTCGAAGTTCGGTGGCGACCCCAACTGGTCGCGCTTCTCCGGCGGCGGCGTGACCAGCGGCTACACGGGCGGCATCTACGCGCCCTCCGGCGGCCCGGCCCGCAGCGGCTACTCCGGCGGCGGCATGGGCGTGAACAACTCCATGTTCGGCTGGGGCGGCTGGGGGATGTACGGCGGCGGCTACTACGGCGGCAACTACCGCTACGGCAACTTCGTCGGCGGCATGCCGATGGGCATCATCCGCCGCTGAGCCGCACGTCGATGTGCATCGGGCCGAGGCACCGCGCGGGTGCCCCGGCGTCGTGCGCCCGCGTCAGGGGCAGGCGCCCCACCGCGCGAGCAGCCGTCCGAGGTCGTCGGCATCGACGTACCCGTTGCCGTCCAAGTCCGCCAGGCAGCTTGGCCCGGCGCTTGACGAGGTGGAGCACAGGCCCCACATGCCGAGCATGATGCCGAGATCGTTGCCGTCGGTCGTGCGGTCGTCGTTCAGGTCCGTCGGGCACGGCGTGGGCAGCGGCCCGCGGAGCACCGCGGTCGTGTCCTTGCCGGCGGCGATGCCGACGATGTTCGTGAGCCCGTTGGGCACCGTGGCCTGCAGGTTGTCGTTGCGGCCCCAGACGCGCACGGTGCCGTCGGTGCGCAGCGCGATCGTGTGCCAGTAGCCGGCGGCGACCTTGGTGACGCCGTTCAGCCCCGTGGGCACGATCGACTGGCCCCAGTGGGGCGGTATGCCGGTGAGCAGCGGGCTGCTTCCGGCGCCGAAGCAGCGCACGGTGCCGTTGTTGAGGACCACCACGCTGTGCGACCAGCCGGCGTCGATGTCGACCGCGGGCGCCAGGCCCGTCGGCACGTTCGACTGCCCGTTCGCCGGGTCGCCGAAGGCGCGGATGGCGCCGGTGGTCGTGCGGGTGAGCGTGTGCGTCGCGCCCGCGCGCACCTGCACGTAGTCGCTCAGCGTGCCCAGGTTGCACTGGCCGCTCTCGTTGCGGCCCCAGGCGCGGAGGGTGCCGTTCTGCAGGCGGGCCACGGAGTGGAACCCGCCGGCGTCGATCTCGACGACGTTCGCGAGATCCACGGGGACGACCGACTGGCCGAAGTGCGGCGAGATGCCGGAGTTGGTCTCGCCCGCGCCCCAGCCGACGACCGTGCCGTCGTTTCGGAGGGCCAGCGAGTGCACGCCGCCCGCCGCGATCTGCTTGACGCTCGACAGCCCGAACGGCACCTTCGCTTGGCCGTAGTTCGGCGCGACGCCGACGGCGCCGGTGCCGACGCCCCAGGCGCTGACCGTGCCGTTCACCTTGAGCGCCATCATGTGCGGGCCGCCGGCGGCCACCTGGATGGTGAGGTTCACCCCGGGAGGGGCCGGCGTCTGCCCGTTGTCCCAGCCGCCCCAGGCGCGCACCGTCGGGGCGGGGAAGCCGGAGCAGCGATACTTCGAGATGTTGGAACGCGTCTGCCGGATCGTCTTGGCGTTGTCACGGCCCGGGCATTCGGTCTGGCAGCCCTGGGGCACGTTGCACTCCGCGTCCTCGCGGTCGAACTGGCACACCAGGGCGCCGGTCGGGACGTTGAGGTAGGTGATCTGCGGATTCGAGTAGTGCGGGATGCGCGTGCCCGGGTCGTACGCCATCACCGTGCGGTAGGTCTGCGGCGGACCGTTGGGGCCGAAGGGGAAGGCCTCGAAGCGGTGTCCGTAGGAGTCCGGGTACAGGCCGCCGTTCTCGCAGCCGCCGCCGTCGTTGGGTGCGTGGCAGCAGCCCATGTTGTGCCCGAGCTCGTGCGTCACGGTCTGGCCGGGGACGCAGCTCCACGCCACCACCGAGAAGCCGAGGTTCGCCTGGGTCGGGCTGCCCCCGCCGAGGTTCGCCAGTCCGCAGGCATCCGCCCCGTCGGCGCGGAACAGGCACACGAGGTCGGCCTTCAGCTCGTCGCGCCACTCGTGCACCTCGTCCCACTTGCCCTGGTCCACCGGCGACTCGAAGCACGGCGGGCCCAGAATGGGGTCCTCGCCCTCTTCCGAAAGGTGGTAGAGGTCGCATGCCATCGCGCCGCCCTCGATGTGCTGCGACGACAGCCGCCGGATGCCCACCAGCCGGAAGTAGGCACCCGCGTCGGAACGCAGCGACGTCTCGTTGAGGTCGCCGATCGACCAGCGCGCCCGGTCCTCGATGATGTAGCTCTGCTCGATGTCGAGCCACAGGCGGTAGGTGTAGGCGATGAGCACGTCGATCACGATGTCGTCGCCGCAGGGCGGCAGGACAAGCGACTCCACCGGGGGCATGGCCGGGCCGTTGCGCTCGCCCACCTCGTTCAGCACGCCGAATCCGCAGGGCAGGTCGCCCATCGGATCCTCGAACTTCAGCTCGGTGCGGCCCTTCGGGTGGCCCGACAGGGTGACGCGCAGGTTCTGGTTGACGTAGACGACGCCGCTGACGCGGCCTTCGTTGAGGAGGAGCCGGCCGCGCCAGACCGGGTTGACCGGATCCTCGAACATGAACATCTCCGCGCCCGGCGAGCCGGCGGCGTCCTGCGGCACGTGGCCGGTGACCACCATGCCGCGCGCACCGAGCCCGTCCATCGACCGCGGCATCTTGGCGCCGACGGGCAGCGCGCGCAGCGCGTCGACGTCGATGGTCATCACCTGGGTCCGCGGCTCGGGCGCCGACGGCACCGCCTTCTGCGGCTGGGCGTTCGGGGCGAGCATGACGGCCGACAGGATCGCGGCGAAGAGCGTGGTCATGGGGTCTGGTCTTCCGTGGTGAGCAGGCGCGGTTCGAAGTCTCGATACGCCGACCCGGGACTGTAGGTTAGTGCTGAGGGCCGGGAATTCCCATGATTTCCCGATTCGGTCCGCGGCGGCGGGCGTTTATCGGGCCGGAAAGCACGCCGCCCGCACCGGGTCACGGTGCGGGCGGCGGAAGGTGTCACGTCGGATGGCTTGGGCCGTGCGGCCCGGCCATCAGGGGCAGGCGCCCCAGGCGTTCAGCATCTGGCCGAGGTCTTCGCCGTTCACGAAGCCGTTCTGGTCGAAGTCGGCCGAGCAGCCCGAGCACGGACCCCACTGGGCGAGCAGGATGCCCAGGTCGTCGGCGTTCACGAAGCCGTCGTCATTCAGGTCCGGGATGCAGCCGCCGGCGCCTGGGCCGGTGATCAGCACGTTGAACGGACCCGTGGCCGCGTTGCTGTAGCCGCCCACCACCAGGAAGACCTGCTGGCCCGCGGTCAGGTCGTACTGGAACCGCGAGGTGTACGGAGGGGTACCGCCGGTGCAGCCGTCGTCGTCGCAGATCAGGAACGTGGACGCGTCGCCGCACGCCGTCATCAGGCCCATGCGGGCATCGACGTTGCCGCCGGTGTCGCCGCACTGCTCGAAGAGGTACGTGCCGGTGGCGTTGGCCGTGAACCGCAGGTACTTCGCGCGGGCGATGGCCTGCGGGGCGAACTCGAACACGCACGGCGAGCCGGTCACGTCGAGCGCCGGGTACTGGGCGTTCGGGGTGACCACGTTGTTGCCGAGGACGGCGGTCCCGACGTTCTCCGGCGCGCACGCGTTGAACGGCGGCGGGGGGTCGACGTCCGTCGAAATGTTGACCACGACGGTCGGCGGCAGCGGGGCCGTGAAGCCCGGCTCCTGGTAGGCGCCGACGGCGATGTAGTAGGTCGTGCCGGCGGTGGCGCTGAACACCATCGTCGAGGCCCACCAGTCGTCGTCCGGGGTGCCGCAGCCATCGTCGTCGCAGGCGATCGTGGTCGTCGCGTCGCCGCAGGTGGTGAGCACCGCGATGCGGGTGTCGTCCGTGCCGGCGCAGGTGCCGACGCGGTAGCTGCGCGTCTCCGGCGCCACGAAGCGCAGGTACGTGGCGCGCGCAACGACGTCGTCGCCGAACGTGCCCGGGTCGCAGATCCCCGTGAGGTCGAGGTTCGGCGCGTTCGGGTCGGTGGCGAGGGTGTTGTTGCCGACGATCGCGTTCGTCGGGTTGGTGCACGGATCCTGGATCTCCGCGATGGTCAGCGGGATGCCGCTGGCCGGCGGTGCCGCCGTGGTGCTGTAGAGGCCGACGGCGATGAACACCGGCTGGCCCTGCGTCGCCTGGAAGACGATCTTCGAGCGCAGGCCGCAGTCATCGTCGTTGCAGGCGATGATCGAGCTGACGTCGCCGCAGGTGGTCATGGCGGCCATGACCGTGTCGGGCGTGGCGGCGCAGGTGTCCGCGGCGTACAGCCCGGTGGCGGGCGGCACGAAGCGGGCGTACCCCGGCTTGCTGATCGGGTTGCCGAGCGCGCAGTCGACCGGCAGCGCCGTGCCGTTGGGGTCGAGCGAGATGGTGTTCGAGCCCACCACTGCGTTGAGCGGGTTCAACGGCAACCCGCTCAGCAAGCCGGGCTACGCCCTCTTCGTGCCGCCCGCCACGGGCCTGTATGCGGCGGACACCTGCGCGGGCACGCCCGACACGGTCGTGGCCGCCATGACCACCTGCGGCGACGTCAGCTCGATCATCGCCTGCAACGACGATGACTGCGGCCTGCGCTCGAAGATCGTCTTCCAGGCGACCCAGGGCCAGCCGGTGTTCATCGCCGTCGGGCTGTGGA
>JBJTJU010000344.1:0-5786 GCA_046096165.1 Phycisphaerales bacterium
CGTCGTCGAGGTCGCCCCAGAAGGCGCGGCCGCGGCGCATCTGGTCCACGGTGCCGGGGGCCATCGTCCAGCGTCCGCCCGGCGCGGACCAGACCACGCGACGCTCCACCACGCCCTCGGCGCGCCAGAGGAGCGTGGCCACGAAGTCGAGCGTGCCGTCGCCGTTCAGGTCCGCGGCCGCGCCTTCTGGGGCGACCTCGACGACGACGGCCGGGTGGACGCGGCCTTCAGCGCGGCGCCCGCGCGGCACCTGACCATCGCCACCGGGCTGCACGCCTCGTGGGTGCGCCAGGAGGCCGACGGCCGCTGGACCGAGCACCGCTTCGCCGGCGGCCTCGAGCCCGAGGATTCCCTCGCGCTGATGGCCGACCTCGACCATGACGGCGACCTCGACTTCGTCTTCACCGGGGACGTCGACACCGGCTTCCTCTGGAACCTCGGCCGGCCCTCGGCGACCGAGCCCGTGGCATGGGAGCGGCGATCGCTCGCCGGTGCCATGGCGGGCGCGCGCGCGACGGCCGCGGACCTCGACCGTGACGGTGACCTCGACCTCGTCCTCTGGTGCGACGACGCCACGGCGCAGGTGTGGCTGAACGATCGCCTGTGGTCGTGGGCGCGGGACCCGGCGTTCGCCCCCTTCGAGGCGTCGCGGAACGCCACGACGTCGGACGGCCGCGACGGGCTCGACGGGATGCCGGTGCTGGCCACGCTGACCGGCGGGGCCGTGGGGGCACGGACGGGCGCCGAGACCTGGCGCGCCGCGCGCGACGGATGGCAGCGGGCTTCGACGACCTCGGTGCCGGCGGCCAGCGCACTGTTCGTCGCGGACGTCGCCGGCAGCGGCCACGCGAACATCCTGGTGCGCCATGCCGACGCGATCTCGCTGCTCGACGCGCATGGGCAACCCGTCGACCGAGTGTCGGACGTGCCGGCGCGCGCGGAGCCGTGCGTCGTCGACAAACGTGGGCTGGTGCTGGTTGCGCCCGCCGCGGCCGCGGGCGAGCCGCCGCAGTGGATGGCGCCCGGAACCGGTCGCTGGCCGATGGCGGCGCTGTGGCTTCGCGGCCGCGACGACCCGTCGCAGCAGATGCGCACGAACGTGAGCGGCATCGGCACCTCGGTCGACGCGCGCGTGGGGGGCGAGTGGGTCGCGGCGGACGCGCTGCCGTGGCGCTCCGCGGGTCCACAGGCGCTCGAACCGGTGATCGTCGGCCTCGGGGCCTCGCCCGAGGCGTCGTTCGTGCGCGTGGCGTGGCCCGACGCGGTGCTGCAGACCGAGCCGTCGATCGGCCCTGGCCAACGCACCATCACCGAGGTCCAGCGGCAGATCTCGAGCTGCCCGGTGATCTTCGCCTGGGACGGCGAGCGGCATGCCTTCGTCACCGACTGCCTCGGGGTCGGCGGCCTTGGGTACCTCGCCGCGGTCGCGCGCGGGGCCGATGGCCAGCCGGTGCCGAGCTTCGCGCCGCCCCGGCCCTGGGAGCGCGTGATGCTCGGCCATGGCGCGGCGCTGGCGCCGCGCGACGGCGCGTACGAGGTGCGACTCGGCGAACCCATGGAGGAGGCGTGCTACCTGGATGCCGCGCGCCTCGCGGCGTTCGATGTGCCGGATGGCTGGGAGATGGTGCTCGACGAGCGGATGGGGATCGCCGGGCCGGCGCCCTCCGGCGAGGCGCGGTTCTTCCGGCGCGCGTCGGTTCCCGTGCGCACGGTGGTGCGTCGTACCGGCGTCGAGGAGTCGGATGCCACCGATGCCGTCGCCGTGCGCGACGGCCGCGCCGCCGACCTTGGCCCCGCACACCGGCGGTTCATCGGCCGGCTCGCGGAGGATGCCTCGCTCGAGTTCACGTTCGACGTGCCGATCGCCGCGGGTCCCGGCGAACCCGCGCTCGTGGTCGACGGCTGGGTCGAGTACCCGTACTCGTCGACCGGGTTCGCGATGTGGCAGGCGGATGCGCTGCCGACGGTGCCGGCGCTCGAGGCGCTCGACCCTGCGTCGGGCGCCTGGGTCACGGTGGTGGCCGACTACGGCTATCCCGCGGGCATGCCGCGCACGGCCGTGTTCCCGGTGCCGGTGGCGGCGCTGCCGGAGGGATGCCGTGCGCTGCGGCTCCGCACGTCGATCGAGCTCTACGTCGACCATGCCCGGATGGCCTGGTTCGAGCCATGTCCCGGCGCGCGGCGCGTCGAGCTGCCGCTGGCGTCCGCCGAGGTCGCCGAGGCGGGCTTCCCGCACCGCACCACGCATCCGCAGCGACGCCCCGACTACGACTACGCACGCCGCGCGCCGCTCTGGGATTGCCGCACGCAGCCGGGTGCGTACACGGCGTTCGGGCCATGCACGCCGCTCGTGGCCGCGACCGACGACGCGGTCGCCGTGTTCGGCGCCGGCGAGGAAGTGCGCCTGCGGTTCGACGCCACGGCCCTGGCGCCGCCCGGGGCCGGCACGCTCCGCGCGTGGGTGCTGGACGTCGACGGCTGGTGCAAGGACATGGACCTCCTCACCAAGGATGGCGCCACGCTCGACCCGCTTCCCATGCGGGACGGTTCCCCGGCCCGGACGGCTCCGGCCGCCCGGGACGCAGTCCACCGGCGCTTCAACACGCGCTGGGCCGGCGGCCAGTGAGGCCAACCGCCGGGCGGGCATAGACTTGCGGCGGTGACCGAGCCCCAGCGCAAGACCGTCGGCGGCGTCGTCACCCGGCGCATGCGCCACCTGCTGCTGGTGACGCTCGTCCTCTTCGGGCTGCTCTCCTTCAACTCGCTCTACCTGGGGGCGGTGACGTTCCTCGGCTGGGCCACCGGCGCCTCGCGCGAGAACACCTTCTACCTGGCCATGTTCCTGGCACACCTGGTGCTCGGGTTCGTGATCGTCGTGCCGGCGATCGGCTTCGGCGTGTGGCACTGGCGGCGCGCGGCGGACCACCCCAACCGCCGCGCCGTGCGGATGGGGATCGTGGCGTTCGCCGCGGCGATCGTCACGCTGGTCACCGGCATCCTGCTGATCGACGGCGACGTGGGGCGCGGCATGCGCGAGGCGCTCGGCATCCCGGGGCGATCGGCGGCCTACTGGACGCACGTGCTGGCGCCGCTCATCGTCGTCTGGGCATTCGTGCTGCACCGACTGGCCGGGCGCCGCATCCGCTGGCGCACGGGCGCATCGGTGGTGGCGGCGTCGCTTGCACTGGTGGCCGGCTTCGACCTCTGGCAGCGCTGGGATGCCTCGCGCCCGCGGCCGGGCCCGCGCGACGGCGCGGCGTACTTCGACCCGAGCCTCGCACGCACGGCGAACGGGGCGTTCATCCCCGAGCGCAGCCTGTCGATGAACGGCTACTGCACGTCCTGCCACGCGGATGCGTACCGCTCCTACGCGCACAGCGTGCATGCCGCCAGCAGCTTCAACAACCCGCTCTATGCCTTCAGCGTGCGCGAGACGCGCCGCCAGGCGTTCGAGCGCGAGGGATCGGTGAAGGACGCGCGCTTCTGCGCGGGCTGCCACGATCCCGTACCGTTCTTCACGGGCGCGTTCGAGGACCCTCGGTTCGACGACCCCGAGTACGACGTCTCGACGGACCCGATGGGCGCCGCGAGCATCACGTGCACCGCCTGCCACTCGGTGGTGGCCGTCGGCTCGACCCGCGGAAACGCGGACTTCGTGATCGAGGAGAGCCCGCAGTACCCGTTCACCTTCAGCGAGTCGCCGTTCCTCCAGTGGGTGAACCGCCAGCTCATCTTCGCGAAGCCGGCCTTCCACAAGCGCACCTACCTGAAGCCCGAGGTCCACCGCGGCGCCGAGTTCTGCTCGACCTGCCACAAGGTGTTCCTGCCCGAGGAGGTGAACGACTACCGCTGGCTGCCGGGGCAGAACCACTACGACAGCTGGCGCCTGAGCGGCCGCAGCGGCCACGGCATCCAGGGATGGCACTGGCCGAAGGAGGCCGCGACCGACTGCAACGGCTGCCACATGCCGCTCGTGGCGAGCGCCGACCCCGGCGCCAAGCCGCGCGGCGCCGACGGCAGCCTGCTGCTGCGCAGCCACCTCTTCCCCGGGGCGAACACCGCGACGCCGGCGCTCTCGGGCCTGCCGCACGCCGACGAGGCGCGCGCCGCCACCGAGGCATTCAACCGAGACGTGCTGCGCCTGGACATCTTCGCGCTGCGCGAGGAGGGGCGCGCCGACGGCGACGGCACCGCGCCGCTCGGCGAGGCGGGGCCGGCGCTGGTTCCCGGGCGCCGCTACCTGCTCGAGCTGAACGTGCGCACGCTCGGTGCGATCGGCCACGAGTTCACGCAGGGCACGGCCGACAGCAACGAGACGTGGATCGACGTCACCGTGCGGGCCGGGGACCGGGTGGTCGGCCGCTCGGGCGGCATGGGCGGGGGGAATGCCGTCGACCCGTGGAGCAAGTTCCTCAACATCTACATGCTCGACCGCGACGGCAACCGGATCGACCGCCGCAACCCGCAGGACATCTTCGTCCCGCTCTACAACCACCAGGTGCCGCCCGGCGCGGCGGACCTCACCCGGTTTGCCTTCGAGGTGCCCGAGGGCGCCGATGGCCCCGTGACGGTTGAGGCGTCGGTCCGTTACCGAAAGTTCGACACGACGTACCTGCGATACGTACAGGGCGCCGACGCGGTGAACGACCTGCCGGTGATGACGCTTGCCACCGACCGCGTGGTGTTCGGCGGGGCGCCGGCGTCCGCCGGGGGCGCAGCCTCCGGTGCGGCCGCGGCCCCGCCTGCGGGACCTCCGGAGTGGGAACGCTGGTACGACGCGGGAATCGCGCGCTTCCGCATCGCCGACCGTGCGGGCGGGCGCGGGCAGTGGTCGCTCGCCGACGAGGCGTTCGAGCGCACCGCGGCGCTCGGGCGCGTGGAAGGGTTGATCGGCCGCGCACGCGTGGCGCTGCGCGAGGGACGCATCCCGGACGCGGCGGCGTTCCTGCGCGAGGCCGCCACGCGCCATCCGGGCGAGTTGCCGTGGGCGGTGGCCTACTGGAGCGCGGTGGTCGACCTGCAGCAGGGCGCGTACGAGCGGGCCATCGAGGGCTTCCGCGCCGTTTCCGGGACCGCGTTCCCCGATGCATGTGCGCGCGGCTATGACTTCAGCCGCGACGACCGGATCCTGGTGGAGTGGGCGACCGCGTGCATGGAACTCGCGCGCACCCTGCGCGAACCGGCCGACGCACCGCGTCGCGAGTCGCTGCTGCGCGAGGCCATCCGGCTGACCGACCGGGCGCTCGGCGAGGATTCGCAGCGCTTCCAGACCTGGTACGTGCGCATGCAGGCGATGGAGGCGCTCGGCGACGAGGCCGGCGCGGCCGAGGCGCGCGGTGCACACGAGCGGTACCGCCCCGATGACAACGCACGCGACCGAGCCGTGCGCGCCGCCCGCGCGCGCGACCCCGCCGCCGACCATGCCGCGGAGGCGTCCGCGATCTACGAGCTGCAGCGGCCCGAGGCGCCGGGCCTGCCGACGGGCGCCTTCGGGCACGGCGAGTAGAGTCGCCATCGTGATGGACGGAGACGAGGATCGGCGTGCACCCGTCGGAGACGACCGAGTCATCGGTCGCGCCATGTGGTGGTCGATCGGCGTCGCTGCGGCCGTCGGCGCGGCCAGGCGCGCCAGGCGACCACGGCCCCGCCGACGGCCGCCGCGCTGCCGACCGGGCCCGCGGCCGTCGCACGGACGGTCGAGGTGCCGGCGCTTCCCTTCGAGGACATGCCCGCCGACTGGGGCATCGACTTCGACCGGGTGGACGGGGCCGACGGCCGGCGTTTCC
>JBJTJU010000345.1:0-2877 GCA_046096165.1 Phycisphaerales bacterium
TTGCACCCACGGACACGCCGAGCCCGCCCCCGCGCCGGCTCCCGCCACGCAGGCCGGAGGCCCCGCGCGCCGCAGCGCCTACTGGCGCTCGGTCGAGCAGCTCGCCGCGACCCCCGAGTTCCAGTCGTTCATGCACCGGGAGTTCCAGCCCGGCGCGTCCGCGGCGAGCGACGACGACCGCCGGTCGTTCATCAAGGTGATGGGCGCGTCCTTCGCGCTCGCGGGCCTCGCCGCCGCCGGCTGCCGCCGCTACCCCGAGGCCAAGTTCGCCGAGTACGCGTCGCGCCCCGCGAATCGCTCGCCCGGCATCCCCGTCACCTACGCCAGCACCTACGAGCTCGCCGGCACCGGCTTCGGCGTGCTCGCCACCACCTTCGACGGCCGCCCGATCAAGCTCGACGGCAACCCCGCGCACCCGAGCGCCCCGCTCGCCGGCGGCGCGGCGGCGGTCGACCCCGCGGCGCTCGCCGCGCGCGGCGTCGCGCAGGTCGGGCCGTCGTCGGCCATCGGCCAGGCGCGCGTCCTCGAGCTCTACGACCCCGAGCGCAGCCGCATCGCGCTCGAGGGCGGCAAGCCCTCCACCGCGGCCGCGTTCGATGCATGGCTCGAGCCGCGCCGCGCCGAGTGGAAGCGTTCCGGCGGCGCGGGCCTCGTGGTGGTGGCGGAGCCGTCGGCGTCCCCGACCATGGCCGACGTGCGCGCACGGCTGCTTGCGGCCTTCCCGAAGGCGACGTGGGCGTCGTGGTGCTCGGTGAACGAGGACAACGCGCTTGCCGGCACGAAGCTCGCCTTCGGCGCGCCGCGCGCCGTGCGCCCGCGGTTCGACCGTGCGAAGGTCGTCCTCAGCCTCGACAGCGACTTCCTGAACGAGTGCCGCTCCTCGGTCGAGAACGCGCGTGCGTGGGCCGCGGGACGGACGCTCATGCGCCGCGAGAACGGCCGCCTCGTCGCCAAGGACGCCGCGAAGGCGGAGATGAGCCGCGTCTACCACGTGGAGGGCCTGCTCACCGTCACCGGCATGAGCGCCGACCAGCGCATCGCGGTGCGGCCCTCGCAGGTCGCGGCGCTCGCCGCCGCGGTCGCCGACCGCCTCGGCGTCGGCGGCGCGCGCCAGATGGCCGCGTTCGCGCCGAAGCTCGGCGACCATGACCAGGAGATCCTCGACGCGCTGGTCGAGGACCTGAAGTCCGCCGGCAGCGCGGGCCTCGTTGTCGCCGGCAACCGCCAGCCGCCCGTCGTGCACGCGATCGCCGCGGCGATCAACGCGCACCTCGGCGCCTACGGCACCACGGTCGAGACGATGTCGACCGATGCCGAGCCGTGCGGCCCGTCGCTCGAGAAGGCCGTCGCCATGCTGAACGCGGGCAACGTCGACACGCTGGTCGTGGTCGGCTGCAACCCGGCCTTCGACGCGCCCGCCGACCTCGGCTTCGCCGCCGCGATGGCCAAGGCCAAGCACGTCGTGCACCTGTCGTACCGCGTCGACGAGACCTCGCGTGCCGCCGGCGTCACGTGGCACGTGCCGATGACGCACTTCCTGGAGGGCTGGGGCGACACGCGCGCCGCCGACGGCACGATCGCCGTCGCGCAGCCGCTGGTGGCGCCGCTCCTCGACCCCGCCGACGGCGGGCGCAGCGCGATCGAGCTGGTCGCGGCGCTTTCCGGCGACGCGGTGCGCGACGGCCGCGAGCTGGTGCGCCGCCGGCACATGCAGCTCTCGGGCCGATCGGGCAACGAGTTCGAGGCGCACTTCCGCACCTGCCTCGACCGCGGCGCCTGCGAGGGCACCGCGTCCGCCGCGCAGCGCACGCCGGCCCCCTCGGGTGCCGAGCGCGCCATGTCGGACTGGGTGGCCTCGCGCACCGAGGCCGATGGGATGGACCTCGCGTTCTTCTCCGACGGCAAGGTGTTCGACGGCCGCTTCGCGAACGTCGGCTGGCTGCAGGAGCTGCCCGACCCCGTCACCAAGATCACCTGGGACAACGCGCTCCTGATGTCCGCCGCGACCGCCGGCACGCTCGGCGTGAAGAGCGGCGACATGGTGTCGCTGACGGTGCCCGGCGGCGCCGCGTCGGTCGACGCGGCCGCGTGGGTGCTGCCCGGCATGGCCGACGACACGCTGGGCCTGGCCGTCGGCTACGGCCGCGGCGAGGCGGCGGGCTCGATCGGCGCGGGCGCCGGCTTCGCCGCCGCGCCGCTGCGCACCCTGAAGGCCGCGTGGATCGCCACCGGCACGAAGGCGGCGAAGGGGCAGGGCACGTATGCCTTCGCGCACACGCAGGACCACGGCACGGCCGATGCGGCGGTGCCGTCCATCCCGCTCGACTCGATCCAGGAGCGCCTGCCGACCCTGGTGCGCGAGGCCTCGCTCGCCCACTACCGCGAGCACCCCGACTTCGCCAAGCATGCCACCCACGTGGCGCACCGCCTGTCGATGTGGGAGGAGACCAACCTCGAGGGCGCCAGGCACCGCTGGGCGATGACCATCGACCTCTCCAGCTGCACCGGCTGCAGCGCGTGCGTGGTGGCCTGCCAGGCGGAGAACAACATCCCGATCGTGGGCAAGGACCAGGTGGCCCGCGGGCGCGAGATGCACTGGATCCGCATCGACCGCTACTTCAAGGGCGGCGACGCGCAGCGCCCGGACGCCTACCGCGTGCAGCCCGTGACCTGCGTGCACTGCGAGAACGCGCCGTGCGAGCAGGTGTGCCCGGTGGCGGCGACCGTCCACGACAGGGACGGCCTGAACAACATGGTCTACAACCGCTGCATCGGCACCCGCTACTGCAGCAACAACTGCCCGTACAAGGTGCGGCGCTTCAACTTCTTCGACTACAACCGGCGCGACCCGGTGCGCGAGGGCGACGTCCTGATGAC
>JBJTJU010000346.1:0-2807 GCA_046096165.1 Phycisphaerales bacterium
AGGATCCCGAACTCCTCGAACGACCCGAAGTCCTCGGGCCGCACGCGGCTGCGCAGCAGCCCGAGCGCCTGCTCGGCCACCACCGGGCCGAGCTGGTCGTCCGTGGTCTGCTGCTGCTGGGCGATGCCGGCCGGGAACAGCGCGGAGACCGAGATGATCCCGATCGCCAGGATGAAGACCGCGAGCAGGAGCTCGATGAGGGAGAAGGCGCGGCGCATCATTTCGGCACGATCCCGGGCACGCCCGTGAAGCGGTTGAAGGTGATGCGGTCGGACTGCTCGTCGATGAAGAGCGACTGGTCGCGGATGCGCGGCGGCGGCGTTCCGTTGCCGCCGATCGCTCCCGCACCGGTCCCGCGCCAGGACGCCACCGAGCCCTCGAAGCGGTCGCGTGCCTCCGCGTCGTTGAACACCGCGAGGAACGGCACGTAGTCGACCAGCGGCTCGTCGAGCGGCTCGTCGTAGATGAAGTAGTCCACGTTGTTCGGACCGCTCCCGTAGACGTTGGTGTTCCCGCAGTAGGGATGGCCGTCGCCGTTGGTGTCGACGAACGCCTTGACGTACGCGTTCTGGTTGCCGCCGGCGGAGGTCACCACCTCGAGCACCTGCTCGGGATTCCGGGAGAGGACGCGGCCGTCCGGGCCGAAGAGCACCCCGATGGCCCACCCGAGCTCGGTGCGCGTCAGGTCCGGGGCGTAGGTCGGCGGGGTGGCCGACGGGTTTGCCGCGCCCGCGAACCTCGGCTGCGTGCGCCACTGGTCGTCGTTGCGGCCGACCGCCGCGTCGGTGACGAACCCGAACGCCGGCCCGGCGACGAGGATGCCGGTCGGGAGCTCGCGCGTCGGGACGCCGGGAACGGCGATGAAGCGGTCGGCGAACACGTCGTCCGGCAAGGCACGGACGGGCGGGATGAGCGGGGGCGTCGCCGCCGGCGGCAACGGCGTGCTCGACGTGACGACCTCGCCGGTCCAGCGCGCGGTCACGACCTGCACCGCCTGCGGCTCGCGCGGCAGCGCGCGGCCCCGGCGGTCGGGCGCGATGCGGAAGGTGACCATCACGTACGCGTTGTCGCGGATGGCGATCGCGCGCGCGTTGCCGAGCGCGGCGACCAGCACGTTGGTGGCGTTGGCAAGCTTGGCGTCGCGCGTCACCTTGCCCACGCTGATCGCTGTCAGCGTGGCCAGGATCAGCAGGATGCCCATCACCACCAGCAGCTCGAGCAGCGTGAACGCCGCGCGCATGGCGCGCGCGCGGCCGGGCATCCTGGACGTGGTCCGCGAGAGGTTCACTGCGGCGGGTCGAGCTGGTAGAGGAAGATGTTGTCGGCTGCCGAGATGGCGCGCGCGGTGGCGGTGTCCTGCGGCGCCGGCGTGATCTCGCCGGGCACGCCGAACAGCCCGTCGGCGCCCGCCGAGACGAGGCAGACGCGGCGGTTGGTGCACACGCCGAAGACGTTCTCGTAGGGCGTGCGCACGGAGCCGTCCGGATCCGGGAGCGACCCCTGCGGCTCCGACCCGAACCGGTAGGCGCGGCCCGGGAAGACGAAGGCGATGCGGCCGCCCCACGGATCGACGAACTCGGAGCGCGTGGAGTCGCGCGGGCCGGCGCCCTGCTTGGCGGACGGCACGTACAGGGTGGCGCCGGTGCCGCCGACGTTGCGCGCCGGGTAATCGGGGGTGTTCGGCTCGGGCCGCAGCAGCCCGGGCGAGATGCCCGCGACGATCGGGCGGATCGAGTCGACCTGCCGGAGCAGGTTCACCGCGAAGACGCCGGCGCCGCGCGCACGCGCGGCCCACATGATCGGTGCGTTCACGCCGTTGGCGGGTGCCGGGGGCATGCCGGGATCGCGGACATCGAACAGGGTGTCGCCCGTCGCGGCATTGACGCCGGGCGGGAACAGCTGCTGCGAGCCGCCTGCGTTCCACGCCCCGTTGAACGTCATCTGGCGCCCCATCTGCGCCTCGTACTCGTTGAGGGCGCTCTCCATGATGGCCATCGAGCTCTCGACCTGGCTCTTCTCGGCGTTGCGCAGGAGCGCCGACCCCACGCCCAGGACGAGCGTCATCAGCGTGAGGATCACGCCGATCACGATCATGATCTCGAGCAGCGTGAAGGCGCGCGCCCGGGCGGCGCGCCGCGTGGCCCTCCCGCGTCGGGTCACGGGCCGAACCTCACGAGGTTGTCCTCGTTGAAGCCCTCGGCGTCGGCGCGGACCTGCGGGTTCCAGCGGCGGTCGGGGCCGATCGAGAGCAGCGCGAACTCGGCCGCGCGCGCCGCGCGGCTGGCGCTCGTGTCCCCGGCCGTGTCGGGCATGGCGTCGAAGTCCTCGCCGCTGCCGAACCGCGCCGGGCGCAGCGCGACGATGTCCGCGAGCGACCAGCTCTGGTCGATCGTCCGCGGGTCGCCGTTCACCCAGCCTCGTCGGTAGTACATGATCGGGTTGCCGAAGTAGTCGAGGAACACCTTGGGGTACGCGTCGAAGTCGTTCACCTCGCCGGGCTTGGCCACCTGCGGGGTGCCGTCGGCGGCGAACCCGAGCAGCGCGCCGACCTCGGCGTCGGACTTCACCTCCAGATACGGACCCAGGCTCTTGCCCTTGAGGAAGGGGTTCACCTTTTCCGTGTTTCCCGCCGCATTGGGGGTCGCCAGGTTCCGCGACGCGAAGAGGCCGTTCCCCGGGCTGCCCTGCCGGGGGCTGACGTAGGCGCCCCATAGGCCGTCGCGGCCCGGGTCGCGGATGCCGAGCGTGGGCTGCTCGCGGTAGCCGGGGGTGTTGATGCTGGCCGCGTCGGTCGGCAGCACCCCGCC
>JBJTJU010000347.1:0-5141 GCA_046096165.1 Phycisphaerales bacterium
CCGCTCCGCGACCTGGCCACCCTCGACGAGGCGGGGCTCGACCGCATCCGCAGATGGGGCTGCTGCACCTCAACGGCGCGCAGTGAGCGCCCGCGCCGGCCGTCAGCGGGCGGGCGCCGCGCGAAGCATCGCCGCCACGACGTCGCCTACCCGCTCGCCCACGATCGATTCCTCGACAACCACGCGGTCCGCACCGGCCACCGCCATGTCCTGCACCGTGGCCGCATAGCGGGCACGCGCCACGATGCGCGTGCGCGGCGCGATCGAGCGCACCCGCGCGGTGACGTGGCGCACGGCGTCGAGGTCTGCCGTGGTCATCGCCACCACGTCGGCGCCGCGGATCCCCACGTGCTCGAGCACGTCGAGCCGCCCCGCGTCGCCGACGTGCGTGCGTGCCCCGTCGGTGACCGCGACGGCGGCGAGCGCCGGGTTCGACTCGATGACGTCGACGTGCCCGCAGCCGAGCGCACGCAGGCGCTCGAAGGCGCGTCGCCCGGCAGGTCCGTAGCCGACGAGCACGACCCGCGGCGCGCCGGCGCCCGCATCGGCGTCCTCGGAGCGCATGGGGCCCGGCGGCGGCCGCATGCGCGCGATCCGGCGCGCCGCCGACACCAGGAACGGCGAGAGCGCGAGCGATCCGATCGTCGCGGTGACGACCAGCCGGTGCGCCGTCCCGTCGAGCAGCCCGCCGGCACGCGCAACCTCCACGATCACGAAGCTGAACTCGCCGATCTGCGCCAGGCACAGCCCGGCGGCGAGCGCGACCGCCGAGGGCATGCCGACCGCTCGGCAGACCAATGCGGCGACAAGCGCCTTGCCGCAGACGATCGCCGCCACCGCGCCCGACACCATGCCCGCATTGGCCCATGCCCAGTCCGGGTCGCCCGACAGGCCGACAGCCGCGAAGAAAAGGGTCAGCAGCAGGGTCTTGAGCGGCGCCACCTCGGCGCGCACCTGCGCGGCGAACGGCGAGCTGCCGAGCAGGACGCCCGCGACGAACGCGCCGAGCGCCGCGGAGAGCCCGACCGCCTCGGCGCCGAGGGCGCTTCCCACCGCGCACACCGTGGCGAAGAGCGCGATGAGCTCGCGGTTTCGCACCATGGCCGCCCCGCGCATGATGCGCGGGAAGACGAGCCGCACGAGGAGCAGGAACCCGGTCACCAGGAGCACGGCGCCGCCGGCGGTGCGCGCGAGCTGCGTGACGGGGCCCTCGGTTGCACCGCCGCCCGCCGACATCGTCACCGCGATCACGAGCGGCACCACCGCCAGGTCCTGCGTGAGCAGCACGCCGAGCGAGAGCCGCCCGTGCGACGAATCGAGCGAGCGCTGCTCGATGAGGAGGCGCATCACGACGGCCGTGCTCGAGAGGCTGACGATCGCCCCGATCGCGAAGGCGCTGCGCGTCCCCAGGCCGAGCCCCATGCACAGCGCCATGGCGGCGCCCATGGTGGCCGCCACCTGCAGCACGCCGGCCACGAACGTGCGCGCTCCCAGCGCGCGGAGCCGTGCCACGCTGAACTCGGTGCCGATCGAGAACAGGAGCGTGGCCGCCCCGAGCTCCGCGAGCGCGTCGATGGATTCGCCGCCCTGCACCCAGCCCAGCACGCCGGGCCCGACCACCGTCCCGGCGACCAGGTAGCCCAGCACCGCGGTCTGGCGCAGCCGCTCGGCGAGGATGCCGAGGAGCAAGGCCGCGCACAGCAGCAGGAGGATGGCCGCGAGCGCGTCGTGCACGGTCGCCGGAAGGCTAGCCGCGCCGTAGCCTGCGGGGCATGAAGGACAAGGCCGAGATCGTCCGCGACTGGCTGCCGCGCTACACGGGCCGGCCGCTCGGTGACTTCGGCCGCCACGTGCTGCTCGTCAACTTCTCCGACTACGTCGAGCGCTTCGCCGAGCGCTTCGGGGTGCCGGTGGTGGGCCGCGACCGGCCGATGCTGTCGGCCACCGCCGAGGACATCACGATCCTGAGCTTCGGCATGGGATCGGCGATGGCCGCCACCACCATGGACCTGCTCTCGGCGGTGGAGCCGAAGGCGGTGCTCTTCCTCGGCAAGTGCGGCGGCCTCAAGAAGCTCAAGGTCGGCGACTTCCTGCTGCCGATCGCCGCGATCCGCGGCGAGGGCACCAGCAACGAGTACATGCCGCCCGAGGTGCCGGCGCTGCCGAGCTTCCGGCTGCAGCGCACCGTGAGCGCCTCGATCGTGCGCCACGACCGCGACTACTACACGGGCACCGTCTACACCACGAACCGGCGCGTGTGGGAGCACGACCACGCGTTCCGCGAGCGGCTCGTGCGCATCCGCGCCGAGGGGATCGACATGGAGACGGCGACCATCTTCCTGGTCGGCTTCGCCAACGGCATCCCGAAGGGCGCGCTGCTCCTGGTCTCGGACAACCCGATGACCCCGGAGGGCGTGAAGACCGCCGAGAGCGACCGCGAGGTCACCGAGCGCTACGTGAGCGTGCACCTCGACATCGGGATCGACGCGCTGCGCGAGCTGCGCGACCGCGGCGAGAGCGTCAAGCACCTGCGCTTCGACTGAGGCGCGCCCCGTCAGGGCGCGGGCTTCGCCCCGCCGCGGCCCGGCCGGTAGGCGATCCGCTCGAATCCCGCGTCTCGGCATGCCTGCAGCGCGGCCGCGGCGCCGGCCACCGAGACGTCGTCCGAGACGCGCACCACCACGCCGGGCTCCTTGGGCAGGGCGCGCAGCACCTCCGCGAGCGCCTCGCGCCCCACTGCGCGCCGCAGCCCGATGCGGCACGTCTCCACGCCGCCCTCGAGCGCCACGTCGACCACCTGCGGCGTGAAGCCGCCGTCGTCGCCGGCGACCGCGCTGCCCCCGCCGATCGCGGCGGCAAGCTCGCGCTCCTCCGCGTCGATCGACCCGGCGAGCAGGAAGTACATCAGGATGAAGAGGATGACGTCGATGAACGCGATGAGCGGCAGCCGCATCTCCGAGAGCTGCAGCAGGTGCGCGTTCGGGCGCGCCGCGCGCGCAAGCCTCACGGCCCGTCCCCCGAGGCGACCGCGATCGACCAGTTCCCGATGCGCGCCTCGGCGAGGCGCTCGGCGAGCCGGTTGAGCGCCGACGCGGGTGCGGCACGGTCGGCGCGCACCACCACGCCGCTGTGGCGCGTGCCGGTCTCGCGCTGCACCGCGGCGATCCGCTCGGCGACCTGCGCGGGCTCGACGGGCTCCCCGAGCACCGAGAGCGACCCGTCGCGCGCCATGTCGACGAAGAGCCGTGCGGCCGCGCCCTCGCTGGCGGGCCGCGTGCCGCGCTCGGCCGGAAGGTCCACCGGCGCCAGCTGCGACGAGGCGAACTGCGAGCTGAGCATGAAGAAGATGATGAGGAGCAGGATGACGTCGATCATCGGCGTCAGGTCGAACGACGCCTCGTCGTCGACGGCGCCGCCTGCCATCACGCGCCCCGCGTGCCCGCGGCCGGGGCGGGCTGCTGGGGCGCCGCGGCGGCGCGCTGCGCACCGGCAGCTCGCTGCGCGGCCGCGAGCCCGGCCGACAGGTCGTCGGCGAGCGGCTCCAGGACATCGGTGGCGATGTCCGTGACCACGCGGTCGATCCGCTGGCGGAACAGCGCGAACGCCACCGTCGCCGGCACCGCGACCACCAGCCCCTGCGCCGTGTTCACGAGGGCGAGCGACATGAACCGTGCAAGCTCCGTGGAGCGCGCCGCCCCCTGCAGCGAGCCGATCGCGTTGAAGGCGCCGATCATGCCGATCACGGTTCCAAGGAGTCCGAGCATCGGCCCGACCGCGGCGAGGACACCCAGGCCGTTGTTCATCCGGTGCAGCTTGGACGCCTCCACCTGGCCGGCTTCCTCGACGGCGGCGCGCGCCTCCAGTGCGCCCATCGGGCTCGAGGTGCAGCGGCGGATGGCGCTCGCCAGCACCGCCGCGAGGAACGAGTGTCCCTCGTCCTCCTGGCACGCCTTGGCCGCGGCCTGGACCTGCCCGGCGCGGAGGCGCTGCGAGAGCGTGGCCGCGAGCGCGGCCGGCGCCAGCAGCGATCGCCGCAAGGCCAGCAGGTTGCGCACCACGAGCGCGACGACGATCACGGAGAGCCCGATCAGGAGGTAGCCCAGCGGCCCGCCTGCCTTCACGTACTCGAAGAGGCTCATCGTGGCGCCGCCCGCGGCGGGTTCCTGCGCGAGGACGATGGGGCATGCCGTGGCGAAGTGCATCGAAATGCAGCGTAGCCGCCCCTGCGGCGCGTATCTTGTCGAAGTGCCTGCCTCCCCGCCATGCATGACTTCGCCGCCGACTGCCGATCGGCCGCCCGCGCCCTGCGCGATGCGCTGCGTTCGCTCTATGCCTCCGTCGGGGCGGACCCGATGCGGCCCCAGGAGGTCTCGCGCCGCTTCAAGCTCAACAAGAACCTGACCTGGAAGATCGCCAAGGTCCTGCAGACGCACGACCCGCTCGAGGCCGTGCCCCTGGTGCCGGGCGGCGAGGGCCTTGGCATCCTTCTTGCCGCCATGGAGGCGGCCGGGGCGTCCGCGCCGGCGATCGCGGACGTGCGTGCGCGGATGGCCGACTTCGACCGCATGATCGAGACCCACGTCGGCGACCGTGGCACGCTCGAATTGCTGATGGACGGCATCACCCGCACGGGGAAGCCCCTCGAGCTCTCGCGCAAGCTCGCCTTCCGCGGGAACTCCGGCGTCTGGGGCATTCAGGCGCGGGTGCGCTCGATGACCCAGTTCCTGGTGCCCAATGCACGCAACCCGGCGATGCTCGACTTCGCCATCGTCGCCGGCTGGCACGACATCCGCCGGCTTCGGTCCGCGCAAGGCTGGCCGGTGTTCCGCTTCCTCAAGCAGGGCCGCGAGGGCACCGAGCTCACCGCCCCGCGCGTCATCGAGCCGGTCGAGCCGCCTGCGTCGCCCGACGAGCCCTACCTGATGATGCGCTCGTTCTGCTCGCCGTCCGATGCGGCGGTCCGCACCGTGCGCACCGAGTCGAGCGTGCAGCATGAGCTTGCCGACGGACCCATCGGGCAGCGGGGCGCGATGACGCTCGTCTTCGGGCTCATCGAGCGCGCCTCGCACTCGCGCTACGCCGAGCAGCCGGACGGCGACACGGAATGGGGCGAGATGAGCGCCCTGGTGACGATGCCCACC
>JBJTJU010000348.1:0-8413 GCA_046096165.1 Phycisphaerales bacterium
CCGCGCCGGGGCCGGCGCCCGACGACCGCGTGGGCACGCTGGACGGCGAGCCCGCGCCCGCCGAGAGCCCGGCGCTCGCCGACGAGCGCTTCCCCGCCGACTTCTCGATCGACGCGACGGTGCTCCTGGGGCGCAAGGCGCCGCCCATGCTTGCCGTGCAGGACCGCCAGTCGAAGTACATCGTGCTCCCGGACGGCTCGCTGCACGCCGACCTCAGCCCCTTCATCGACGTGTCGACGCGCCCGGGCCGCTCGCGCTGGCTCTACGACGACCAGATGCAGTACCTCTGGGCGCTCTGCGGCGACCTCGGCTTCGGCGACGAGTCGCGCGCCAACGGGCCCGCCAACCCGGACACGCTGCGCCCGGCGGTCGGGGAGCGCCTGGCGATCCTCACGATCCGCGCCGGCGGACGCACGTGGTCCTTCGTCCGGCGGGCCATCGGCGAGGAACCGATGGATGCGGCGATGGCGCGCATGGTGCGGACGCTGGCGATCCTGGCGTGGCTTCCCGACCTGCGGCCGGACGAGGTGCTCCCCGAGCGCTACGACTTCGGCCCCGACCCGTACGCGGTCTACCGCGAGATCCGCGCGCGCTCGCCGCGGGGGGCGCGGCCGTGATCGCGCGGCGGTCCACGAGCCGCCGGTCGCGTGCGCTTGCGCTCTGCGTCGCCGCGGTGCTCGCGCCCGTCGCGGCCGTGTCCTGCACCACCGGGCCGCTGCCGGTGCCGAACGATGCGGCCAGCCCGACCGGCGGCCTTGGCCTCGACCTCTGGACGGCGCGCACGGATTCGCAGCAGTACGAGTTCTTCCGCGTGCACCCGGACGGACGGTTCGACTACGGCGGCGGCGTCCGCGCATTCGGGCGCGGCACGGACTGGTCGGGCTCGCTGTCGCCGGAGGACGCACGGACGGTGCGGCAGGTGGTGGACGACGCCGGCTGGATGACCGCCGCCGAGCCGGGCCGCGAGGGTGCCAAGACCCCGATCGCCGAGATCGTCCTGCGCGCCGGCGGCAAGGAGCGTGCGTTCACCATCACCGGCGAGAGCGCCGAGGTGAAGCGCCTCGCCGACCTCCGGCGCACGGTGGCCAGCCGCCGCTTCGACTCGTTCATGCAGCGGCTGCCCGAGGCGGGTCCGCAGCCCGGCCGCTGACGCAGCGCGCCACCTACCATCCGAGGATGGCGAACGTCGCCCCAGACCCGGTCGTCGGGATCGACCTCGGCACCACGCACTCGCTGGTGGCGACGTGCGATGCGTCGGGTCCGCGCGTGCTCGCCGACGACGCGGGGCGGTCGCTCCTGCCCTCGGTGGTGCGGTTCGTGCGGGGCGGGGCACCCGTCGTCGGGCATGCTGCGCGTGCCGAGGCGGTGCTGCACGCCGTCGACACCGTCCACAGTTCCAAGCGATTCATGGGCCGCGGCCACGCGGAATCCACGGCGCTCGCCGGCGGCCTGTCCTACCCCGTGGTCGCCGGGCCGCGCGGGTTGGCCGCCTTCGACGTGGGCGGCGCCGTCGTCACCCCGCAGGAAGTGGCCGCGCATCTCCTCCGTGCACTCAAGTCGATCGCCGAGGCGCGCCTGGGCACCGAGGTCCGCCGTGCCGTGGTCACGGTGCCGGCCTACTTCGACGACGCCCAGCGCCAGGCCACCCGCGACGCCATGCGCCTCGCGGGACTCGAGGCCGTCCGCATCGTGAACGAGCCGACCGCGGCGGCGCTCGCCTACGGGATCGGCGCGTCCCGCAGGCGCCGCACCACGATGGAGACCATCGCCGTCTACGACTTCGGCGGCGGCACCTTCGACGTCTCGGTGCTGCAGCTCGTCCCGGGCGGCCCCGACGACGGCGAGTTCTTCCAGGTGCTCGCAACCGCCGGCGACACCCGGCTCGGCGGAGACGACCTCGACGAGGCAATCGTCGGGCTCCTCGCCGGCGAGCTGCGCGAACGCTTCGGCGCGGCGCTCGAGTTCCCGCCCGCCGCGCGCCAGGCGATGCGCACGTTCGCCGAGCGTGCGAAGATCGCGCTCTCCTCGCAGGAGGAGGCGACGCTCGAGATCGACCTCGGCGAGGGGCGCGTCCACCGACGCACGCTCGGGCGCGCCGAGTTCGAGCGCCTCGCGGCACCGTTCGTCGCGCGCACGCTCGAGTCCTGCCGGCGCGCCCTGCGCGATGCGGGCAACCCCGAGATCGACCGCGTGGTGCTCGTCGGCGGCAGCACGCGCATCCCCTCGGTGCGCGCCGCGGTGGCCGGGCTCTTCGGCCGCGAGCCCTATGCGGCGCTCGACCCCGACGAGGTGGTGGCGCTCGGCGCGGCGGTGCAGGCGTCGGTGCTGGCGGGTGCGCGGCGCGACCTCCTCCTCGTCGACGTGGTGCCGCTCTCGCTCGGGATCGAGACCGTGGGCGGGGCGGTCGCCAAGCTCGTCATGCGGAACGCGGCGATCCCGACGCGGGCCACGGAGATGTTCTCGACCTCGGTCGACGGGCAGGCGAACGTCCTGATCCACGTCCTGCAGGGCGAGCGGGAGCTGGTGCGCGACTGCCGCTCGATCGCCCGCTTCGACCTGCGCGGCATCCCGCCGATGCCGGCCGGCATCCCCCAGGTCGAGGTCGAGTTCCTGGTCGACGAGAACGGGGTGCTCGCGGTCACCGCCGCCGAGCGCCGCAGCGGCCGCCGGGCCTCGGTGCAGGTGGTGCCCACCTACGGGCTGACGCCCGAGGACGTCGACCGGATGGAGCGGGAGAGCTTCGCCCACGCCCGGGAGGACATGCGCGCCCACCGGGTGGTGGACCTGGTGGCGAACGCCCGACTCGACCTCAAGTGGATCGGGGACGCCCTGGCGCGCGTGCGCGACGAGCTGGATCCCGGCTACGTGGCGTCGGTCGAGGCCGCCATGGAGCGGCTGCGGGGCTTCGTGGCCGCCGCCGGGGCCGACGCACTGGCCGTCGACGCCGACGGATTCCAGCGCGCCAAGGAGTCGCTCGACGTGGAGAGCGTCCGGGTGCACGAGGTGGCGATCGCCCGAAGCCTGCGCGGCTCGTCGGTCCCGGGCGACGCCCGCTGACCCCGACGCGCCGCGGGGAATTTTGCTTTTCTTTTCCGGTCCCGAACCTATCATCGCGCGATCCGCGCAGGCGATGCCGCCGTGCGCGCCCCATTGATGGCAGACACGCTCACCGACACCCCCGTTCCCGCCCCCGCCCTGCGCCCCCGTCCGGCGCGCCCCGCCACCGAACCGGGCTGGAGCGTGGAGGAGTCCGCGTCGCTCTACTCCATCCGAAACTGGGGCAAGGGCTTCTTCGACGTGAACGCCGCCGGCCACGTGGTGGTGCGCCCGACGCGCAACCCCGCCGTCGAGGTGGACCTCTACGAGGTGGTCGCGGGCATGCGCGAGCGCGGCTTCCGCACGCCGCTCCTCATCCACTTCAGCGACCTGCTGCGCCAGCGGCTCGTCGACATCGCCGATGCCTTCCGCGGCGCCATCCACGAGCACGGCTACCAGGGCAGCTACCAGGGCGTCTTCCCGATCAAGGTGAACCAGCAGCGCCGCGTGGTCGAGGAGGTCCGCGACGCGGGCAAGTCCCTCGGCTTCGGGCTGGAGGCCGGCAGCAAGGCCGAGCTCCTGGCGGTGATGGGGATGACCTCCGACACCCCGGACCGCCTCATCATCTGCAACGGCTTCAAGGAGGAGCGCTACATCGAGTTCACGGCGCTCGCCAGGAAGCTCGGGCGCAACGTGATCCCGGTGATCGAGAACGTCACCGAGCTGAAGCTCATCCTGCGCTTCTACGAGCAGCACAACGTGCGCCCGGCGATCGGAGTGCGCGTCAACCTGGCCTCGCAGGGCGCCGGCCGCTGGCGCCACTCGAGCGGCCTGAAGGCGAAGTTCGGCCTGAGCATGAACGAGGTGCTCGAGGTGCTCTCGATCCTGCGCCAGCGCGGGATGGAGGACTGCCTGCAGCTGCTCCACTGCCACATGGGCAGCCAGATCCACGACATCCGCCAGGTGAACCAGGGCGTGAACGAGCTGGCACGCGTCTACTCGCAGCTGGCGAAGGCCGGCGCGGGCATGCGCTACCTCGACGTGGGCGGCGGGCTGGGCATCGACTACGACGGGAGCCAGACGAGCTTCGAGTTCTCGATGAACTACACGCTCCAGGAGTACGCCTCCAACGTCGTCTACAAGATCATGACGGTCTGCGACGAGGAGGGCGTCGCGCACCCGACGATCGTGAGCGAGTCGGGGCGCGCGATGGTCGCGCAGCAGAGCGTGCTGATCTTCGACGTGCTGGGCGCCAACCGGCTCGACCGCTACGTGGCGCCCGCGCGGCTGCCCGAGCCGCCCGCCGGCGAGACCGAGCTGCCGCGGCCGCTCGTGGACATCTTCGACGTCTACCGGACCATCAGCGAGCGCCGGCTCGTCGAGAACTACAACGACCTGCTCGAGGACCGCGACGAGGCGCTGCGCCTCTTCAGCGTGGGCCTGATGAGCCTGGAGCACCGCGCGCTCGTCGACAGCATCTTCTGGGCGTCATGTGCGCGCATCCGCGACATCGCCCGGTCGATGAGCCGCCCGCCCGAGGAGCTCGGGGACCTGGAGACGGCGCTCAGCGACACCTATTTCTGCAACCTGTCGATCTTCCAGAGCCTGCCGGACATCTGGGCGATCAACCAGCTGTTCCCGATCGCACCGATCCACCGCCTCGGCGAGCGCCCGACCCGCAAGGCGACCATCGCCGACCTGACCTGCGATTCCGACGGCAAGATCGACCGTTTCGTGGACGACCATGACGTGAAGAAGTGGGTCGAGCTGCACGACTTCGCCGACGGCGAGGAGTACCTGCTGGGCGCGTTCCTGGTGGGCGCGTACCAGGAGACCCTGGGCGACCTGCACAACCTCTTCGGCGACACCCACGTGGCCCACGTCAAGATCGACGAGCAGGGCGAGTGGTGGATCGACGAGATCATCGAGGGCGACGCCGTGCGCGACGTCCTGAGCTACGTGCACTACGACCTGAGCCGGCTCTTCGGCGAGATCCGCCGCGAGTGCGAGAAGGCCGTGGTGAACAAGCAGATGACCGTGGCGGAGAGCCAGGCGCTCCTCAAGGCGTACGAGGCGGGCCTCTCGGGCTACACCTACCTGGAGACGGAGGGGTCGCGCTGACCGGACCGCGCCTGGCCGCCGCGACCCTCGCGATCGGCCTGTGCGCACTGGCCGGCGTGGCGTGGCGCATTGCCGGGGACGCGGTGCCGACTCGGCCCGCGTCGGGCGTTGCATCGGCCGCCCACGACGGGTCGATCCGCTACGGCCGCGACATCCGCCCGATCCTGTCGGACCGCTGCTTCCTGTGCCACGGCCCCGACCGCGCCAAGCAGCAGGCGGGCCTGCGCCTCGATTCGTTCGAGGACGCGACCGCCATGCGCGCCGGCGGCGGGGCGGCGATCGTGCCGGGGAGCGCGCGCGAATCGCTCGCCGTCGCGCGGATCCTCTCGCGCGATGCGGACGAGGCGATGCCCCCGCCCGACAGCGGCAAGCACGCGCTCTCGGCGGCCGAGCGGGCGCTCATCGTGCGCTGGATCGACGAAGGTGCGCGCTACGAGCCGCACTGGGCGTTCGTGCCGCCGCAGGCCGCGGAGCCACCGGCGCCGGCCCACGGCGAGGCGCGCGCGCCGATCGACGCGTTCCTCCATGCGGGCCTGGCGCAGGCGGGGCTTGCCCCCGGACCGGCGGCCGACCGAGCCACGCAGTGCCGCCGCGTGTTCCTCGACCTCACGGGGCTGCCGCCGACCCCGGAGGAACTGGACGCGTTCCTGGCCGACGCACGTCCGGACGCCTACGGACGCCTGGTCGACCGGCTGCTGAACGAGGAGCCGTACCGCGCGCGCTACGCGGAGCGGATGGCCGTGCCCTGGCTCGACGTGGCGCGCTACGCGGACACCTCCGGCATCCACATGGATGCGGGCCGGCAGATGTGGCCCTGGCGCGACTGGGTGCTCGCGGCGTTCCGCGACAACATGCCCTACGACCGGTTCGTGGTCGAGCAGGTGGCCGGCGACCTGCTGCCGGACGCCGGCGTCTCGCAGCAGGTGGCGAGCGGCTTCAACCGTGCGCACGTGACGAGCGACGAGGGCGGGGCGATCGACACCGAGTACCTGCTCGAGTACGCGGTGGACCGCACGTCGACGGTGGGCGCGGCGTTCATGGGCCTCACGCTGCAGTGCGCGCGCTGCCACGACCACAAGTTCGATCCGGTGACGCAGGAGGACTTCTACGCGCTGCTCGCGTTCTTCAACTCGAACGAGGAGCCGGGGATCTACAGCCAGGTGCCGGACGCCAACCGGGCGCTGGAGCCGTACGTCGATGTCCCGACGCCCGAGCATGCCGAGCGCGCCGGGATCCTGGCGAAGGCCGCCGCCGAGGCGCGCGCCGAGCGCGACCGCGTCGAAAGCGCGGAGTTCGAGGCGTTCGAGGCCTTCGCGTCCGACCTGCGCGGCGCGGTGCGCGCCGTGCCCGCCGAGGTGGTGCGCGCCACGAGCGTCGGCGGCGCCACGCTTTCCGTGCAGCCCGACGGCAGCGTCCTGGCGTCCGGCAGGAACCCGGATGACGACGAGCAGGCGTACGTGCTGCGCACCGACGCCACGGGCATGCGCGCGCTGCTCCTGGAGGCGATCGCCGATCCGTCTCTTGCCGGCGGCCGGGTGGGCCGCGCCCCGAACGGCAACGCGGTGCTCGATGCGATCGAGGTGGAGGCCGTCTCGGTGGCCGATCCGTCGCAGCGCGTGCGCGTGCCGCTGGCGTGGGCATGGGCCGACGTCGAGCAGCCGAACGGCGACTTCCGCGTGGTGAACGCGCTGCGGCGCGACAGCCGCACCTGGGCGGTCGACGGTCACCGGATCGCGGGCAACCGCGCCGCGCTCTTCGTCTCCTCCGAGCCGTTCGGCTTCGCCGGCGGCACCGAGCTCCACGTGACGCTCGTGACCCGGTCGCCGTACGCGCAGCATGTCCTCGGGCGCGTCCGGCTGCGGCCGGCCATGGTGTCGGACGCGCTGGTCGCGCGCCTGCCCCCGGCCTCGAGCAACTGGTACATCTGCGGGCCGTTCCCGGTCTCGGGCGGGGCACAGGGCTACGCCGGGCCGTTCGGGCCCGAGGCGGGGCTCGACGTCGACCAGCGCTTCGGCGACCCGAAGCGCGGCGAGTTCGCCTGGCGGCATGCCCCGGGCGTGCTCGAGGCGACGCCGGTGCGCCTCGCCGAGGGCGTGGACGCGGAGTTCGTCGCGCGCGAGATCCATGCGGTGGCGCCGGGGACGCTCGACGTGTCGCTCGGCTCCGACGACGGCATCCAGGTGTTCGTGAACGGCACGATGGTCCTCGAGCGGCGCATCGACCGCAGCGTGGCGCCCGACCAGGAACGCGTCACCCTGCCGCTCGTCGCCGGGAAGAACTCGCTGGTCTGCAAGGTGGTGAACACCGGCGGGCAGGGCGGCTTCTACCACCGCGAGCTGCCGCGGGCGTCCGACATCGCGCCGGCGTTGCTTGCGATCGCGCTGCCCGCGGTACGCGCCGGGGTGGCGGATGAGAGCTCCGCGCGCGACGCCTGGCGCCTGCGCCACTCCGACGGCTACCGGGCGCGTGCCGAGCGCTTCGCCGCGGCCGAGGCCGCGCGCGAGGAGCACGCCCGCATGGCCCCGCGCACGATGGTGATGAAGGAGCGCGCCGAGCCCCGGAAGACCTTCGTGATGAAGCGCGGCCTGTACGACCAGCCCGACCAGGCGCGGCCGGTCGAGCGCGCGGTGCCCGCGGCGCTTGGCGCGCTGCCGCCGGACGCGCCGAAGGACCGCCGGGGCCTCGCCGAGTGGCTCGTGTCGCCGACGAACCCGCTGACGGCGCGCGTGGTGGTCAACCGCTTCTGGGAGCAGTTCTTCGGCCGCGGCCTCGTGCGCTCGAGCGAGGACTTCGGCCTGCAGGGCGAGTGGCCGACGAACCCCGAGCTCCTCGACTGGCTGGCCGTCGACTTCCGCACCCACGGGTGGGACGTCAAGCGCCTCGTGCGGCAGATCGTGACGAGCGATGCCTACCGGCAGTCCTCGCGCGCGCGGCCCGAGGCGGTCGCGGTCGATCCGGAGAACCGGCTGCTGGGGTGGTTCCCCAGGCAGCGGCTTCCCGCGGAGTCGATCCGCGACCAGGCGCTCTTCGTGTCTGGGCTCCTCAAGGAACGCCTCGGTGGACCGAGCGTCAAGCCCTACCAGCCGGCGGGACTCTGGGAGGAGACGAGCATGCCCCAGAGCAACACGCGCAGCTATGCACAGGCCGCAGGCGACGATCTCTGGCGCCGCAGCCTCTACACGTACTGGAAGCGCGCCTCGCCGCCGCCCTCGATGCTCGCCCTCGACGCCCCGACGCGCGAGTTCTGCACCGTCCG
>JBJTJU010000349.1:0-8877 GCA_046096165.1 Phycisphaerales bacterium
GCTCGAACTGGACCTCACCTACGTCGTCGACCGCGCCGGCTGGGCGCCCGCCTACGCGATCCGCGCGGCCGCCGACCGCAGCGGCACCTCGGTCGAGTACGACGCCGTGCTGGCGCAGCACTCCGGCGAGGACTGGACGGACGCCCGCATCACGCTCTCGACCGCGCGCCCGGACGCGAGCGCCGCGCCGGGCGACGTCGTCCCGGTCTACGTGGACGTGGCGCCGCCGATGGTGGCGGGGAGCGCCGAGTGGTACGGGAGAGTCGGGTCCGTCAGCGCGAAGGACAACCGGATGCGCCGGCCCGGCAAGCCCCGCGGACCGGGCGGCGGCGGCGGCGGAAGCAGCGGTGACCCCGACACGGCAGGTGTCCCCGCCGACGATGACGGGCGTGCCGACGCACTCGAGGCGATGGCGGGTGGCGCATCCGTCGCCGAGTCGGGCATCGCGGCCACCTTCGAGCTGCCGCGGCGCGTCAGCGTGCCGAGCGACGCGGCGCGCACGCAGCGGACGCGGATCGCCACGCTCGAGCCGTCGGTCGCCTTCGTGCACGTGGCGCACCCGCTGATGACCGAGGAGGTCTTCGTGCGCGGCGACCTCGTGAACGACTCCGGCTACCAGCTGCTGCCCGGCACGGCGCAGGTCTTCTTCGGCGGCGACCTCGTCGGCGACGCCGCGGTGCCGGCGGTGGCGCCCAAGGCGCCCTTCACCGTCTTCTTCGGCGCCGACCGCACGGTGCGCGCACGGCGCGAGGTGGTGTCGAAGCTCCTCGGCACGGCCGGCCTCTTCGGCGGCAGCAGCGCGTGCACCTGGAAGTACCGCATCACCCTCGACAACGGCAGCGGCCGCGCGCTGCGCGTCGAGGTCATCGACCGGCGGCCGGCGAGCCGCAACGAGAAGATCGAGGTGAAGGTGGCCGACCTCTCGGCACCGCTCTCGACCGACGCCGAGTACCTCGCGGGCCCGCAGAAGTCGGGCATCCTGCGCTGGGACCTCGCGGTGCCCGCCACGGCGCGGGGCCCTGCGGCCACCACGCTGACGTGGACCGTCCAGGAGACGCACCCGAAGGACGTCCAGACCACCGCCATGCCCGACTGAACGGAGGCCACGCCGATGAACACCATGCACGCCCTCCCCTCCGTCCGACGCGCCGCGGCCGTCCTCGCCGCGGCGCTCGCCGCGCTCCCGGTGCACGCCCGTGCCCAGGACGCGGACATCCCCATGCAGCAGGCGAGCGACCGCGGCGCGATCCGCGCCGTGACGCTCTACCCCGACCGCGCCGCCGTGACGCGCGAGGTGCGCGTGCGGCTCGAGCAGGGCCTGTGGACCGTGCGCATCCCGGAGCTGCCGGCGTCGGTGGTGCAGGACTCGCTGCAGGCGCGCGTGCGCGGCAGCGCGCGGCTCCTCGGCGTCGAGTTCAGCGCCGCGCGGCAGGCGGACTTCGCCTCGAGCCCCGAGGGCACCGCGCTCGCCGGGCGCGTGCGCGACCTGCGTCGGCGCGTGGCGAACCTCGCCGAGGACCGGGCCGCGCTCGAGGCGCACGAGAAGCTCGTCGACGCGGTCGGCATCCGACCCACCGCCGGCGCGCTGACGGACGGCGCGGCGTGGCCCATCGACCTGACGTCGGTCGAGCGGCAGCTCGAGGCGGTCGCCGCCGAGAAGGCGCGCATCCTGGAGGAGTCGCGACGGCTGGCGGACGCGAAGGACGCGGCCGATCGCGAGCTTTCGGTCGCCGAGGGACAGCTTGCCGCGCGCGGTGGCGCCGACCGCGTCGAGCGCGCGGCGGTCGTCGTGCTCTCGGTGCCCGAGTCGGGCATGGCGGAGATCGACCTCACCTACCTCGTCGGCCGCGCCGGCTGGGCGCCGGCCTACGCGATCCGAAGCGAGGCCGACCGGTCGAAGGTGTCGGTCGAGTACGACGCGATGGTGGTGCAGCAGACCGGCGAGGACTGGCGCGACGTGCGCCTCTCGCTCTCGACCGCCGAGCCCACGCGCGCCTCGAGCCCGCCGCCCGTGGCGCCGTGGTTCGTGGACGTGGTGGTGCCGGTGCCCATGTCGCCGACGACCGGGAGCGTCGCCATGGAATACGCGCCCGCCCCCGCGGCGGCCGAGCCGATGGCACCCGGGGCGCCGAACGAAGGCGGCGCGTTCGGCGGCGCGGACGTCGCCGAGAAGTTGATGGAACTCGCCGCCGACGCCGATGTCATCGACGCGGGCATCGCGGTGTCGTTCGAGCTGCCGCGCCCGGTGACGCTCGTCTCCGATGCCGCCAAGCGCCAGCGCACGCGGATCGGGACCGTGTCGCCCGAGACCGCCTTCGGCTACGTGGCGGCGCCGATCCTC
Source organism: Phycisphaerales bacterium (assembly GCA_046096165.1). Taxonomy (GTDB): domain Bacteria; phylum Planctomycetota; class Phycisphaerae; order Phycisphaerales; family SM1A02; genus UBA966. Next base: position 2,342 of record JBJTJU010000349.1, read on the forward strand.
ACCGAGCGCGTCTACCTGCGCGGCACGCTGCGCAACGCGAGCGCGTTCCAGCTGCTTCCCGGCCGGGCGCAGGTCTTCATGGGCGGCGAGTTCGTCGGCGAGACGCAGGTGCCGTCGGTCGCCCCGCAGGGCGAGTTCCGCGTGTGGTTCGGGCCCGACCCGGCGCTCTCCGCGCGGCGCGAGGTGCTCTCGAAGGTCACTGGTGCGAACGGCCTCTTCGGCGGCGCCGAGCTCACCACCTGGAACAACCGGATCACCGTCTCCAACGGCACCGGCCGCGACGTGACCGTCGAGGTGCTCGACCGCCGGCCGGTGAGCCGCAACGAGAAGGTGGAGGCGAAGCTCGCCGCGGCGACGCCCGCGCTGAGCGCCGACACGGCCTACGTCACCGAGCGCCAGCCGCAGGGCATCCTGCGCTGGGACCTGCCGGTCGCCGCCGGCGCGCAGGGCCCAAAGGCCGCGACGGTCACCTGGACGGTCGAGCTCGTGCGCCCGAACGGCCTGGCGATCACGACCGTCCCGGACTGAGCCTGCTCAGAACCACCACGCCTGCGCGGGGCGCTCCTCGACGATGCACTCCTGCAGGAACGCGACGGCGCGCTCGAAGCCCTCGTCCACGCTCATCATGGCGTCCTCGTGCTCGATGGAGAGCACGTGGTCGTACCCATGCCGGCGCAGCATGCTGACGAACGGCCGCCAGAACTCCGTGCCGTGGCCCCAGCCGCAGGTGCGGAAGTTCCACGCGCGGCGCTTCAGGTCGCCGTAGGGCTTGGTGTCGAGGTAGCCGTTGAGCGGGCCCTCGTGCCGGTCGAGCTCGGTGTCCTTCGCGTGGACGTGGAAGAGGAGCCCGGCCTCGCCGAGCTGGCGCGCCACGAGCACCGGATCCATCCCCTGCCAGAAGAGGTGCGACGGGTCGAGGTTGGCGCCGAGCACGGGCTTGCCGCGCAGGCCCGCCTTGCGCTGGGCGAGCTCGCTCAGCCGGATCACGGTCTCGCCGTTGTAGACACAGAAGCCCGGGTGCGGCTCCCACGCCACGCGCACGCCGTGGCGTGCGGCGAACTTCGCCTGCTTCGCCCAGTACGGCACCAGCACGGTGTCCCACTGGTACTTCAGGATCTCCGAGAAGTCGCCGGGCCACGGGCACGTGACCCAGTTGGGCGTGGTGTCGCGCCGCGAGCCGCCCGGGCAGCCGCTGAAGGTGATGACCACGTCGGTGCCGAGCTTCGGCGCCAGTTCCACCGCCGTCGCGAACTCGTCGTGGTGGCGGCGGGCGAACCCCTTCTCGGGGTGGACCGGGTTGCCGTGCACGGAGAGCGCGGACAGCGTCAGGTCGTGGGCCTTCAGCAGGCCCTTGATCCGGTCCTGCTCCTTGCGGCTTGCGAGCACCTTGCGCGGGTCGAAGTAGGGACGCCCGGGCCAGGCGCCCACCGGCAGCTCGATGGCGCGGAGGCCGATGTCGGCGATGTGGCTGCAGACGTCCTCGAGGGGGCGGCCGGCGAAGAGCGCGGCCATGACTCCAAGCTTCATCGGGTCCTTTCGTGGGTGGCGTGGCGGCGGCAGCGTAGTTCCCGGCCAGCGCCCGCGGCGGCAGGCGCACCGCAACCGTCCGCCCGGCGGGCGCGGACGCTCCGTGCGACAATGCCCCCGATGCTCGCCGCCGCCCTCGCCATGCTCTGCCTGCTGCAGGATGCGACACCCCGGCAGGTGTGGGTGTTCATCGACCGCTGGAAGGAGTTCGGCGGCACCGTCGTCGAGGAGCGGGAGGCCGAGTTCACGGTCGAGGGCCCCTACGGCGAGCGGCGTTCGTTCAACCGCAACCAGGTGCTCGACGTCGTCGACCTCGTGCGCCCCGAGCCCGGGCAGCGCGGCATCGTGCAGCTGCGCGACGGCACCATCGTCCGCGGCGAGATCCTGAAGGACGCACTCGACGAGGTGGAGTTCCGCGTCGACAGCATCAAGGGCACGCTGCCCCGCGAGAAGGTCTACCGCGTGGTGCTCGAACTCGACTTCGAGACCCGCTACCGGCGCATCCGCGCGTCGATCCTGCCCGAGGAGCACGGGCGCCGCGTCGCGCTCGCGCGCTGGCTCGCCGAGCACGACCGGCTCGACCTTGCGGTGGTCGAGCTCGAGGCCCTGCTGCGCGAGGCCGACAGCGACGCCGCGCGCGACCTGCTGCGCGAGGTGAACGCCCGGCTCACGCTCAAGCAGTCGGTCGAGGAGTCGCGCCGGCGCGAACGCGAGCGGCGCGAGGCCGAGGGCGCGGCACCCACCAAGTCGCCGCGCCCCGAGGGCGCCGGCGACGCGGCGCCGGCGGGCACCCCGGACGACGCACCCCCGACGCGCGCCATGCCCTCCACCCGGGACATGCTCCCGGACAACCTGATCTCCGACGAGGACGTGAACCTCATCCGCGTCTACGAGATCGACTTCAGGGACCCGCCGCGGCTCTCGGTGAAGCCCGAGGGCATCCGCCAGCTCATCCTCCGCTACGGGTCGAGCGACCTGATCCCGGCGTCCTCGGAGGAACGCAACCTGCTCTACACGAAGCCCGCCATCGAGGTGGTGCGGCTCATGTTCAGCCTCCGCGCGCGCGACCTCTACCGCTACGTCCAGGTCGACGAGGACCCGGAGTCGCTGGCCCTCTTCCGCACGCGCGTGCACAACTCGTGGCTCACCGCCAACTGCGCGACGAGCCGCTGCCACGGCGGCCTGCATGCGGGCAAGCTCTTCCTGCACACCGGCAACGCCAAGGACCAGCGCATCCGCTACACGAACCTGCTGGCGCTCCTCGACTTCGAGGTCGACGGCAAGAAGGTGGTCGACTTCGAGGACCCGCCCAGCTCGCTCCTGGTGCAGTACGCCATGCCGCGCACCATGGCCCGCTACCCGCACCCGCAGGTCAACGGATGGAAGCCGGTCTTCAGCAAGAGTACGCCGCAGCTCCTGAACGACACGCTGGAGTGGATCCGCGGCATGTACCGGCCCCGTCCCGAATACCCCGTCGAATACCGGCGCCCCGACCTGAACGCCCCGGACCGGCCCGTCCAGACCCCCGACGGCCCGGATCGCTGAAAGCCCCCGCTACCCTGCACCGCCCGGCACCACCGCCGGAACCCACCGCCATGCACCACGTCCGACCCATCGCCGGCGCCACGCTCGCCCTCTCCGTCCTCGCCGCCTGCGAAGGCCTGCACGCCCCGAGCCCCGAGGAGGCCGGCGCGCGCAAGATGGCGCAGGCCGCCGCGAAGGCCGCCGCGCTCACGGCGCGCATCGCGCCGTCGCCGGACGCCGTCGGCAAGACCGTCGAGGAGGAAGGCGGCAGCCGCGAGCTCGCGCAGACCATGCTGACGCCGGCCGAGGCGGCCGAGCAGATGCGAAGCCTCGCCTCCGAGGTGTCCTCCGCCGGCGCAGGCGAGGCGCAGCGCCGCGAGGCGCGCGACCTGGCCACGCGCATGCGGCGCGACGCACTGATGCTCGACCTCATGGAGCTCGAGCGCCTGGCGCAGGAGAAGGGCGTCCTCGCCCGCGAGATCGAGCGGCGCATCGCCGCGATCACGTCGATCGAGGCGTCCGGCGACCTGTCCGGGCCCGAGGTCGCCAAGGCGCGCATCGCGGGCATGGAACGGGCCAAGGAGGCCTTCGATGCCGCGATCGCGGCGCTCCTGGCGATGCGCGACCAGGCCGGTGCCGCGCTGCAGCCCGTCGAGACCGCGATCGCCGAGCGGACGCGCCGCGCCGAGGAGATCGACGCCGAGATCGGTGGCCTGCGTGCGGCGGCGATGACGTCGTCGGCCGCGGACGCGCTGCCCAGGATGCTCGAGGCGCGCCAGAAGCTCGACGAGGCGCAGGACCTGCGCGTCGAGGCATCGCAGGCCGACCGCGACGCCGAGCCCATGCGCAGCGCCGTGCGGATCACCGAGCGTGCCGCCACCGGCAACGAGGACACCGAGCGCTTCCTGTCGCAGCGGATCGAGGAGGCCTCGCAGGCCGCCGAGGGCGCCGCGGCACGGGCCGCCGCCGCGCGCGAGCGCCTCGGCCGGCTGGCCGCCGAGAGCGCCGAGATGACCAAGGAGTTCCTGAAGGTCGACGCCGAGCGCTTCCAGTCGGTCGCCAAGGCCGTTGCCGAGGCGATCGAGTCCGGTGACCTTGCCTCGAAGAACCCGACCGACGGCGCGGCGATCGCGATGGCGCGCGCGCGGCTGGCCGCGATCGCGGTGGACGCCATCGACCAGGCCGCGATGATCGCCGCGGCCGCACAGGCGGCCGGTGCGGGCGCGGCCGGTGCGGCGACGCAGGCGCTCGATGCCGCGCGCACCGCCGAGCTCGCCAAGGCGAAGACCGCCCTGATCGCCGCGCGCGATGCGCTGGCGGGCGCCGAGGCCGGCCCGGCCACGGCGATGCTCGCCTCGATCGAGCGGATGGCCGGCGCGCTCGGGATCGACCTCGCCACCCCGGCGCCGGCGGCACCGCCGGCCGCCGAGGACGCGGCACCGGCGACCGATGCCGCGGAGAACGCCCCGGCGAGCGATGCGGCGGATGCGCCGCCTGCGGATGCGCCGCCTGCCGATGCGCCGAACGAGGACGCGCCGCCTGCCGACCCGGCGCCGGCTGATCCGTCGGAGTGACCTACGCCCCCGCCGCGCCGATCGCGGCGGCGGCGGCGTCACGCACCCATGGCAGCTCCTGGGCATCCGACGCACGCTCGACCAGCGCGCGCACCAGTGACGTGCGTTCCGCACGCGGCAGGTGCGGATCCGAGCGCGCCGCTCCGGCCGCGAGCGCCGCGTTGCGTCGCCACATGGCGGCGGTCGCCCGGCGCAGCACGCCGTTGAGGCGCGCGGCCTCCAGGTCGGCATCGTCCCACCCGAGCGCTTCCAGGAGCGGTACCGACGTCCGGTGCGGCCGGTAGGCAACGTGCACCGGCGCGCGCCGCGCCCGGACGGTGGGCTGCGCGTGCGGGCACACCTCCTGGCACGTGTCGCATCCGAAGATCCAGTCGAGCGTGCGGCCGGCGAACGCCCCCGCCACCTCGGCGCGCTCCTCGATGGTGAGCGCGCTCACGCAGCGCGAGGCGTCGACCGACCACGGCGTGATCGCCTCGGTCGGGCATGCGTCGATGCAGCGGGTGCAGAGCCCGCACGGGTCCGGCAGCGCCGATCCGGCCGGCAGCCCGTCGGCGCGCCGCGGCGCGAGCTCGAGCGTCGAGACCACCACGCCGAGGACGAGCCACGATCCGAGTCCGTCCGGGCCGATGAGGAGCGTGTGCTTGCCGATGCGGCCGAGGCCCGCGCGCTCGGCGTGCTCGCGTTCCAGGATCGGCGCGGTGTCGACGCAGGTCCGGAACCGCTCGCCCGGGTGCGCGGCCGAGAGCTCCGACGACAGCGACTCGAGCCGCGCGCGGACCACCGTGTGGTAGTCCTCGCCGCGCGCATAGCGCGCGATGCGCCCATGGCCCGGGACGCGCGCATCCGGCCGTCCATCCGCGTAGCGATCCGCGACGCAGAGCACGCTGCGCGCCCCCGGCACCAGCGCGCGCGGATCGAGCCGCCGCTCGACCGCCTCGGCCAGGTACTGCATGCCGCCGTGGCGGGCCTCGGCGATCCACGCGCGGAACTCGTCGGCGCGGTCGCTCGCGCGCGCCTCGGCAATGCCGGCCAGCGCGAATCCATGCTCGGCGCACCGCGCCAGCACCGCCTGCGACCGCTGCGCCGGATCCCCGGAGGAGAGGTCGCCGGCGGGCGCGGTCACCGCCCCGCCCCCAGGAGCCGGGCAAGCCGGCCGGGCGGAAGGTCCGGCACCAGCAGCCGTTGGCCGAGGATCGCGCCCGCCGCCAGGTAGCCCGAGCGCACGGCGCCTTCCATGGTGGCGGGCCACCCGGTGCGCGTCCAGTCGCCGGCGAGGTAGAGGTTCCGGACGCCGCCGTCGCGTTCGGTGCCGTCGGCCATCGCGCGCGGGCGGATCGCCTCGAAGCCCGGGGTCACCGCGAACGTCGCGCGCTTCTCCTTCACGCTGCGCACCGAGACCGGTTCGACGCCGCGTGCCGCCGGCAGCGCCCAGCGCACGTCCTCCAGGACGCGCGCGGCGATCGCGGCCTCGTCGAGGTCCATCCAGTCGCGCGCGCCGCTGATCACCGCGTGGACGTGCTGCGAGCCGTCCTCGACGACGCCCTTGTCGAAGAGCCACTGCGTGCCGCGGCCCGGAAGCACCAGGTGCGGCACGTCCATGACGCGCGCGGGAAACCGCAGGTGCACGCCGACGATCGGGCTCGACCCCACCTCGCCGAGCCGCGCGAGGCGCCGGTCGGCGCGCACCAGCGCGTCGCCGGCCAGCTTCTCCAGGCGGTCGGCCGGCACCGCGCTCACGGTGACGTCCGCGTCGACCATGCCTTCGTCGGTGACCACGCCCGTCACGCGGCGGCCATCGAAGGCGAGCGCGCGCGCGCTCACGCCGAGCCGCAGCGTCCCCCCGGCCGCCGCGATCGCCTGTTCCGCCGGGTCGTAGAGCCGCACGAGCGGCACCGCCGAGAGCCCCATCAC
>JBJTJU010000350.1:0-3586 GCA_046096165.1 Phycisphaerales bacterium
CTTCGCGATGCAGTGCGACGACGGCGGGTGGGCCGCCTTCGACCGCACGCGCAACCACCAGGTGTACGAGTACGTCCCGTTCGCCGACCACAACGCGATGCAGGACCCGTCCTGCCACGACATCACCGGGCGCACGCTCGAGTGCATGAGCTGGCTGGGCTACGGGATCGACACGCCCGCCATCGCGCGCGCCGTCGAGTTCATCCAGTCGCACCAGGAGCCCGAGGGCTGCTTCTGGGGCCGCTGGGGCGTCAACTACGTCTACGGCACCTGGCAGGCCGTGATCGGCCCGATCCGCTGCGGCGTGCCGCGCACCGCGCCCTGGATCCAGCGCGCCGGCGCCTGGATGAAGCGCATCCAGAAGGCCGACGGCAGCTTCGGCGAGACCGCCAACACCTACGAGGACCGCTCGCTCATGGGCACCGGCCCGAGCACGGCGAGCCAGACCGCCTGGGGCGCGATGGTGCTGCTCGAGGTGTTCGGCAAGGACGACCCGGACCTGTGGCGTGCGCTGCGCTGGCTGGCGGCGCACCAGCTGTCGCCGACCGACGCGGCCGACCCGGCGCTCAACCCCGACGGAGACCCCGCGGGCAGCTGGTGCGAGACCGAGTTCACCGGCACCGGCTTCCCGAAGGTCTTCTACCTGCGCTACCACCTGTACCGGCTGTACTTCCCGCTGATGGCGATCGGCCGCGCGCTGGCCGCGCACGGCATCGCGGTTCAGAACGGGACGGGCGCGGAGAACTCGACCCGCTCGCCCGAGGCCGGATGGACGAACGACAGCCGCTCGGCGTGGAGGCAGAGCCTCGCCGCCATGGCGCGCACGTCGGGCGGCGCGTAGAGGTCGTCGCCCAGGATCGGGTGCCCGATCGCCAGCAGGTGCACCCGCAGCTGGTGGCTGCGCCCGGTGATGGGCTCGAGCTCGAGCCGCGCACGCGGCGGCCCGTCGAGGCGTGCGGCCACGCGCCAGCGCGTCACGCTCGGGCGGCCGTGCAAGAAGTCCACCACCTGGAGCGGCGTGTTGACGAGGTCCTTGCGGATCGGCAGGTCGATCTCGCCGGCATCCTTCGGCGGGTGCCCGGCGACGAGCGCCGCGTAGCGCTTGCCCGTCTCGCGGCGCTCGAACTGCATGCTGAGCGCCCGGTGGGTCTGGGCGTCGCGCGCGAGCACGATCACGCCGCTCGTGTCGCGGTCCAGCCGGTGCACGACGCGCGCGCCGGGCCACCGCGCCTGCAGGCGCGCGACCAGGCAGTCGGCCTTCTCCGGCCCGATGCCCGGCACCGTGAGCAGGCCGCAGCCCTTGTCGGCCACCAGCAGCCAGCGGTCCTCGTGGATGATGGTGTATCCGTCGCCTGGCATCGGTCGCGCCGAGAGGGGGTGATCCTAGAATCTCCCTAATGCTCCTGGCCCCGATCGTGCTCGTCATTCAGGCCGCCGCGCCGCCCGCACCCGCCGCGCCGCCCGCCGTCCCGCCCGCGGTCCAGTGGAAGAAGGCCGAGGCGCCGGTGCTGTCGAACCACCGCCAGCTGACGTTCCCCGACCGCTTCGTGAAGGCGGGCGAGAGCTACTTCAGCCCCGACGACCGGCGCATCGTGTTCCAGGCCATCGAGCGGCCGGCCGACGGGTCGGCGCCGCCCGACTTCTACTCGATGTTCGTGGCCGATCTCGAGCGCGACGCGTCGGGCTCGATCACGGGCCTCGCGAACGTCCGCCGCATCAGCCCGGTCGGCAGCGCGAACACCTGCGGCTGGTTCCACCCCACCGACCCGGAGATCGTCCTCTTCGGCAGCACGGTCACCCCGCCCTCGGACAAGGAGACGCCCGGCTACCAGCGCGGCACGGGCCGCTACCGGTGGCAGTTCCCGCCCGAGATGCGCGTGGTGAAGGTGGACCTGCGCAAGGCCGACGGCACCGCCGCGACGCTCGAGCCCGTGGTCGGCGACGGCAAGGGGTACGCCGCCGAGGGAAGCCTGAGCACCGACGGGCGCACGCTCCTCTACACGCAGGTGGATCCGAAGACGCAGGGCGACCTGTGGGTGATGGACATGCCCACCGGTGAGCGCCGGTGCATCGTCGACGCCCCCGGCTATGACGGCGGGCCGTTCTTCGTGCCGGGCGAGCGGAGCATCGTCTACCGGAGCGACCGCAAGGGCGACAACCTGCTGCAGGTGTTCATGGCCGACCTGGTGCGCGACGGCTCGGGCCGGATCACCGGCATCGCGAACGAGCGCCCGCTCACGCAGAACGAGCACGTCAACTGGTGCCCGTACTTCCACCCGGACGGACGCCACGTGGCCTATGCCTCGAGCGAGGCCGGGCACACCAACTACGAGGTGTTCATGCGCGATGCGCAGGACCCGGCGCACTCGGTCCGCATCACCGACGCGAGCGGCGCGGACGTGCTGCCGGTGTTCAGCCGCGACGGACGCACCATGATGTGGACCGCCCAGCGCGGCGAGGGCGAGCGCTCGAGCCAGGTGTGGGTGGCCGCGTTCGACCTCGAGGCGGCGAAGGCCAAGGCAGCCGCCGCACGCGGGGCCGGCGCACCGGACGCGGCGCCGCCCGCCGCGCCGAAGGCCCCATGACGATCTACCGCGAGCGGCGCCTGCTGATCCCGTTCCGCAGCGCGCTGCTGCCGCAGATCTTCACGGACACGCTGGTCGTCGGCACCGGGGTCGCGGGCCTGCGCTGCGCCATCGAGGCCGCGCGCCACGGCGACGTCATCGTCCTGGCGAAGGAATCGGTCGACCTTTCGAACACGAGCTGGGCGCAGGGCGGCATCGCGGCCGCGATCGCGCGCGAGGATTCCTCCGAGAGCCACGTGCGCGACACGCTCGACGCCGGGGGCGGCCTGTGCGATCCGGTGGCGGTGCGCGTGCTGGCCGAGGAGGGCCCGGCCGAGGTGTCGCAGCTCCTTGACTGGGGCATGCGGATCGACCGCGCCCCCGACGGGACGCCGGCGCTTGCACTGGAGGGCGGGCACCACCGCGCGCGCATCGTGCATGCCGACGGCGACGCGACCGGTCATGAGCTGGCGCGCGTCCTGGTGGAACGCGCCCGCGCGACGCCGGGCCTGCGCCTCTTCGACCGCTGCTTCGCGATCGACCTCCTGCGCGCGGGCGACGGCGACCCGCGCATCGCCGGCGCGCTGACCTGGCACCCGCGCCACGGCCTGCAGATCGTGTGGGCGCGCGCGGTGGTGCTCGCTTCCGGCGGGGCGGGGCAGGTGTACCGCGAGACCACCAACCCGAAGGTGGCCACCGGCGACGGCATCGCCATGGCGTGGCGCGCGGGCGCGGAGCTTGCCGACCTCGAGTTCATGCAGTTCCACCCGACGGCCCTCTACGTGGCCGGCGCGGGGCGCCTGCTCGTGAGCGAGGCCGTGCGGGGCGAGGGCGCGCACCTCGTCGACCGCGACGGGCACCGCTTCATGGAGGGCGTGCACCCGATGCGCGAGCTGGCGCCGCGCGACGTGGTGAGCCGGGCGATCACCGACCACCTCGCTCGCACCGGCGGCAGCCACGTGTTCCTTGACTGCCGGCACTTCCCCGCCGGCCGATTCGTCGGGCGATTCCCGGGCCTGGCG
>JBJTJU010000351.1:0-4305 GCA_046096165.1 Phycisphaerales bacterium
CTGGCGCGCCACCCGGGCCTCAAGTCCCCGACCGCCGGCATCGCCGCGCGCCGCGCCGACCTCGACCGCGCGTGGGCACGGCTCGGCCGCGCCGCCGCGGCACGGCTCTGCTCCGAGGCCGCACGCCTCTCCGACTGCCTCGCCCGGCTCGAGCGCGTGCGCCCGGCCGCACGCCACGCCGTCGCCGGCGAACGCCTCGCCGCGCTCGAGGCCCGCCTGCGCTCGGCCATGCGCCGTGCGGCGACGGACCGGCGCCGGCGCCTGGAGGCCGCCGACCGCGGGCTTCGGATCCTGGGCCCGGGCGAGACGCTCGCGCGCGGATGGTCACTCACCTTCGACGCCGACGGTCGCCTGGTGCGGCGCACGTCCGATGCGCCGACCGGAAGCGCGATCTCGACGCGCCTGTCCGACGGCGTCGTGCGCTCGCGCGTGGAGTAACCTTCTCTGCCGATGAAGAAGCCCACGCGCAAGCCTGCCGGCGACGCCGCACCGACCGAGATCGACCCGCAGGTGGCGGCGCTCGGCTTCGAGGAAGCCGTCGAGCAGCTCGAGGCCATCATCGAGCGCATGGAACGCGGCGAGATCGCCCTCGAGGACAGCCTGCGCGAGTACGCGCGCGGCGACTCGCTCGTGCGGCGATGCCGGCAGATCCTCGACCAGGCCGAGCAGCGGATCGAGGCGATCTCGGGCCAGGCCCTCGACGCCGGCGCGCGCCCGGACGCCGCGGAACCGCCGTTCTGAGCCGCACGATGCCCGACTGGACCGATGTGCTGATCACGCTGCCCACGGCGCTGAACGTGGCGTTCATGGCTGCCCTCGGCGCGTGTGCGGGCAGCTTCATCCATGTCGTCGCGTACCGGATGCCCGAAGGGCTGAGCGTGGTGCGGCCGCCGTCGCGCTGCCCCTCCTGCGGGCTGCGGCTCCCGTGGCACGCGAACATCCCGATCGTCAGCTACCTGCGGCTGCGTGGCCGGTGCGGGGCCTGCGGCACGGCCATCCCGAAGCGCTACCTCGTGTCTGAGATCGGCTTCGGCATCCTCTTCGCGCTCGTCTACGCGGTGCTCTTCCTGCCCCGACCCGGGTCCGCGTGGTACCCGGTGGGCGAAGGCTGGTGGAGCGCGCAGGGCGTGTTCGCCATCCCCGCGTTCATGGTGGTGCTCTGGGCCGTCGGCTCGCTGGCCGCCATGACCCTCTGCGATGCGCGCACCTACCTGATCCCGGTGGCGATCCCCACATGGGGCTCGGTGGTGGCGATCCTCGGCTGGCCGATCGCCGCATGGGTGGCCGGCCCGCAGGACATGGACCGCTTCCCGATTCCCATCCCGGCCTGGCCGGCATGCGTGGCGGCGGCCATGGCGATGGGCGGCCTGGCGATCGGGCGCATGCTGGTCTGGACCGGCGTGCTGCCGCCCTCCTTCTCCGACTACGACGACTACGTGAAGGACGAGGACGACGTCTTCGCCGACTACCCGCACGCCCGCCGGGAGATGGTGAAGGAAGCGGCGTTCATCGGTCCGGCGGTGCTCCTTGGCGGCATCGGATGGGTGATCGGCACCCGCACGGCCGCGCCGGAGGCGATGCACCCCGCCGTCGCGGCATTCTTCGCCGCCTGCGCCGGGTTCGTGGTCGGCGGCGCGGTGATCTGGGCGCTGCGCATCGTCGCGACGCTCCTCCTCGATACCGAGGCGCTCGGACTCGGCGATGTCCACCTCATGGCGTGCGCCGGCGCGGCCTTCGGCTGGCGGGCTGCCGTGATCGGGTTCTTCGTGGCCCCGTTCGTCGGGATGGTCGCCTGGGCGATCAGCCTGGCGCGGTCCACCCCGTGGCGGATTCCCTACGGACCGTCGCTTGCGATCGGGGCGACGGTGGCGTACTTCGCGTCCCCGGCACTTGAGCGGGTGGTGGGAGCGGTGCTGTCGGTCATGCAGGTGGCAGCGGACGACGCCCGGCAGGAACCAGGCGGGGCGCTGGCGCTCGCGGCGGTGCTGGCGATCGGCGGCACCGGCTTCGCCCGGGCCGCCCGCGGCGGAGGCGGCCTGCCGGCAGTGGCGGCGGTGCTCCTGATGCTGGCGGCCACCATCGGCTGGATCCTGTCGGCCGCCAGCCGCCCGGTCGGGGGGATCGTGGTCGGGGTGCTGCTCGTCGTCGGCTGCGTGCTGGGGGCCCACCTGGTGCGGCCCGGCCTCGAGGAGGGCAGCGGACCCCGGACGGCGGTCGCCCGGATCCTCAAGGTGCTGGCCTTCACCGCGGTGGCGGCGGGCGCCTTCCTCCTGGTGTCGCGGCCGGGCGGATCCTGAGCACGCCCGGCCTTTACAGCCGGCCCGGAACCTGATGGAATGCCGCGTGCCGCGCATGGAAGCGCGCGCCCGGCCGCACGCCGGTTCCCGTGGCGACCTCACGAAAGGACTCGTACCCATGCGTTCCACCCAGATCCTGGCCCTCCCGGCGCTCGCCCTGTGTGCGGCGCTCGTCGGCTGCAACGACTCGCAGAAGGCCGCCAACTCCGACCTGCTGCAGCAGAACGACGACCTCGTCAAGCAGCTCGCGCAGAAGGACGACAGCCTCAACTCGATGGGCGAGCAGCTCGCGCGCCTGCAGCAGGTGAACGACACGCTCGAGCAGCAGCTCGCCGACTGCACCAAGCAGGCCGGCACTCCCGCGCCCGCCGCGGAGACCGTCACGGTCACCGACGTGCGCGACTTCCAGGGGATCGACGGCGTCGAGGCCACCGTGCACGGCGACGACGTGCACCTGACCATCTCCAACAGCCTGCTCTTCGATTCAGGAAAGACCAGCCTCAAGGACGGCGCCAAGCGCTCGCTCGACCGCATCGCCGCCGCGATCAAGGAGAAGTACGGCGACCGCGAGGTCATGGTGGTCGGCCACACCGACACCGATCCGATCAAGCGGACCGCCTTCGCGTCGAACTACCACCTCGGCTTCGAGCGCGCCTACGCGGTGCGCGGCTACCTCGACCGCAAGGGCGTGACCGGCGCGCACATGGGGCTCGTCAGCTTCGGCCCGGACCGCCCCGAGGCCTCGAAGGACCGCAGCCGCCGCGTCGAGGTGATCGTCACCGGCAAGGCCGCCCCCGGCCCCGATGCCGCCGTGACGCGCGCCGAGGCGCCGAAGAACGCGCCGAAGGCCGCCGCGAAGGCCCCGGCGAAGTCCTCGCGCACCACGCGGTGACCGCCGCCGACCGACCACGGGCGCCGCGCGAGCCGTTCGGGCACGAGGAGCTCCTGGCGAGCCGCGTGTTCCGCGTCGAGCGCGTGCGCTTCGTGGACGGGGCGGGGCGCGAGATCGTTCGCGAGGTGGTGCGCCACCCCGGCGCGGTGACCGTGGTGCCCGTGCTCGAGGACGGGCGGCTGGTCACCATCCGCAACTGGCGCATCGCCGTCGGCGGATGGCTCGAGGAGTTCTGCGCCGGCAAGCTCGAGCCGGGCGAGGACCCGGCGCTCGCGGCCGCGCGCGAGCTGGAGGAGGAGACCGGCTTCCGCGCGGATGAGGTGCGTGCGGTCGGGACGTTCTTCACGAGCCCGGGCCTGACCGACGAACTCATGCGCGTCTTCGAGGCACGCGGCCTGTCGCCGGTGCCGCGCCGCCTCGAGGTCGGCGAGGAGATCGAGGTGGCCGTGCGCACGGTCGAGGAGGTCGAGCGGCTGATCCGCGACGGCGGCATCCGCGACGCCAAGACCATCGGCGCGTTCGCGCAGTGGCGCCTGCACGGGGGCGGACGGGCATGACCTGGGAGCGTGCCGACCCCGGTCCGCCGAACCCGCTCTCGTGGTCGGTGCCGCTGGTGTCGGTCCTCGGGATCCGGTTCCGGATCCACTTCTCGTTCCTGCTGTTCGCCGCGCTCGTCGTGCTGCGCGCCACGGTGGGCCCGCCGGAAGCGTCCTGGCTGCACGGCGCGAAGGCGGCGGCGCTGCAGCTGGGGGCGCTCCTCGTCGTCGTCTTCTGGCGCGAGTTGGTGCGCGCCTTCGTGGTGCGCTCGGCCGGCGGCACCGCCGACGAGGTCATGCTCTGGCCGCTCGGCAGCCTGCAGGGGATCGACCCCGCCCCGGGCTGGCTTCCGACACTGCTCTCGGCATGCGTCGGCACCGCGGCCGCCGTGGTGCAGTTGGCCGCCGTCGGCATCGCCCTCGGCACGCTCGGCGGCGACTGGCCGGCGGCACTTCCCAACCCGATGACCGCCGAGTGGCTGACCACGCCGCACCCATGGTGGATGGTGTGCCTCTGGTTCCTGCAGTGGACGGGCGTGCAGGTGGCGATCCTGTCGCTCCTGCCCATGCTGCCGCTCGA
>JBJTJU010000352.1:0-2208 GCA_046096165.1 Phycisphaerales bacterium
CGCGCGCCATGGAGGAGTTCTGGGCCGACCCGGCGCTCTGCACGTGCAGGAAGTGCGGCACCCAGGTGAAGCGCCCGTACTGATCGGCGCGCGATGATCGACCTGCACACGCACATCCTGCCCGAACGGTGGCCTGACCTCCGCGCGAAGTACGGCTACCCCGGCTGGGTGAGCATCGAGCATTGCGCGTCCTGCCGCGCCCGCCTGTGGAAGGACGGGCGGATGTTCCGCGAGATCCAGTCCAGCTGCTGGGACCCCGCCGCGCGCGTCGTGGACTGCGATGCGTCGGGCGTGCGCGTCCAGGTCTTGAGCACCGTGCCCGTGATGTTCAGCTACTGGGCGAAGGCGGCGGATGCCGCCGACCTCGCATCCATCCTGAACGACCACATCGCGGACGTGGTGCGCGCACGGCCGGACCGCTTCGTCGGGCTCGGCACGATCCCGATGCAGGACCCGGCACTGGCGATCAGGGAGCTCGAGCGCTGCACGCGCGCGCTCGGCATGCCGGGCGTGCAGATCGGCACCAACGTGAACGGCCGCAACCTGGATGACCCCGCGGTGGTCGAGGTGCTGGCCGCCGCCGAGTCGCTCGGTGCGTGCGTCTTCGTCCACCCGTGGGACATGTTCGGCACCGACCGCATGGCGCGCCACTGGCTGCCGTGGCTCGTGGGGATGCCGGCCGAGACGTCGCTTGCGGTGGCGAGCGTGTGCTTCGGCGGCGTGATGGAACGCCTGCCGCGGCTGCGGATCGCCTTCGCCCACGGCGGCGGTGCCGCACCCATGACGCTCGGGCGCTGGGACCACGGCTTCCGCGAGCGGCCGGACCTCTGCCAGACGGCCACCACCACGCTTCCGAGCGAGTCGATCCGCCGCGTGTGGTTCGACGCGCTGGTGCATGACCCGGAGGCGCTGCGGCTCCTCCTCTCGGTTGCGGGGCCCGGCAAGGTCGCGCTCGGCACCGACTACCCGTTCCCGCTCGGGGAGCTGACGCCCGGCGCAACGGTGCGCGCCGCGCGCTGGCTCGACGACGCCACGCGCGCGAGCATCCTGCACGGGTCGGCCGCCGCCTTCCTCGGGCCGCGCGCCGCGCCCGCCACGGGCACGGTCACCGCCGCCACCCCGCCCCACGTCGACGCCATCCGATGACCACCGCCGCCGCATCGATCGACCTCTCCCGCGAGCACGCCCGGCGGCTCGACGCCGCCGACCCGCTCCGCGCGTTCCGCGAGGAGTTCGAGCGGCCGGCGGCGGCGGACGGCACGCCGCTCACCTACCTCTGCGGCAACTCGCTGGGCCTGATGCCGACGTCGGCCCGGGCGCTGTTGAACGAGGAGCTCGATGACTGGTCGCGCTTCGCCGTCGAGGGCCACCGGCACTCGCGCCGGCCGTGGGTCGACTACCACGAGCTCTTCCGCGAGCTCGGGGCACGGCTCGTCGGCGCGCGCCCCGGCGAAGTGGTGATGATGAACTCCCTCACCGTCAACCTGCACCTCATGATGGTGAGCTTCTGGCGGCCCGAGGGCCGGCGCACGAAGGTGCTGATGGAACGCGGCGCGTTCCCGAGCGACACCTACGCCGTGCACACGCACGTGCGGGCGCGCGGGCTGGATCCGGCCGAGCACGTGATCGAGGTCGGCCCGCGCGCGGGCGAGGCGCTCATCCGCGAGGACGACCTGATCGAGGCGATCCGCGCGGCGGGCGATGCGCTCGCCCTGGTGATGGTGGGTGGCGTCAACTACGCCACCGGGCAGGCCTTCGACATCGCGCGCATCACCGCGGCGGCGCACGCCGTCGGCGCGCTCGCCGGGTGGGACCTCGCGCACTGGGCGGGCAACCTGCCCGCGCGGCTCCACGACTGGGACGTCGACTTCGCGTGCTGGTGCTCCTACAAGTACCTGAACTCCGGGCCCGGCGCGGTCGCCGGCTGCTTCGTGCACGAGCGGCACGGCGCGCGCACCGACCTGCCGCGCTTCGCCGGCTGGTGGGGAAACGACCCGAAGACGCGCTTCCGCATGGAGGATCGCTTCGTGCCTACCCAGCACGCCGACGCGTGGAGCCTGTCGAACCCGCCGATCCTCGCGGTCGCGCCGCTCATCGCGAGCCTCGCCGAGTACGATGCGGCCACGATCGCCGCACTCCGCGCGAAGAGCATCCGTCTGACCGCGCTCCTCGAGTTCCGCCTGCGCGGGATCGACGGCCTCGAGATCA
>JBJTJU010000353.1:0-2150 GCA_046096165.1 Phycisphaerales bacterium
GTGCCGACGACGTCGACCAGGCCCTCCATCAGCGGGTTGTCCTGGTTCGGCGTGCTCGAGATCACGAGCGTGCCGTCGGCCTTGCGCACGAGCCACGCCCAGCCGCTGCCGAAGCGCTTCATGCCGGCGTCGGCGAACTGCGCCTTGAAGTTGTCCATGCTGCCGAAGGACTTGTCGATGGCCGCGGCGAGCTCGGCGCTGGGGGCGCCGCCCTGGCCCTTGGGGGCCATCCACTTCCAGAACATCGAGTGGTTCCAGTGGCCGCCGCCGTTGTTGCGGACCGCCGCCTTCACCGCGTCCGGCGCGTCCTTCGCCTTGCGGCAGATCTCCTCGATCGACATCGCGGCCCACGGCGTGCCGTCGACGGCCTTGTTCAGGTTGTCGACGTAGGCCTGGTGGTGCTTGGTGCGGTGGATGTTCATCGTGCGCGCGTCGATGACGGGCTCGAGGGCGTTCTCGGCGTAGGTCAGCTCTGGAAGCGTGAAGGGCATGGTCTTCTCCTGGGTCTTGTCGTGCGGGACGGACGCCGATGCGTTGCTGCGGGTTCCCGGCAGCGCGATGCCGGCCGCGGCGATCGCCGCCGCCGCACCGATGCCGCCGGCGAGGAACTCCCGTCGGTCGGTATGGTCCGGGCTGCATCGTTCGCCGTGCGCGGTCATGGGCCGGAGAGGATAGCCACGCTGCTACCCTCCGGCCGTGCCCGCATCGCCCGCCGATTCCGGTCGTCGCGCCCCGCAGTGGCGCGTGTGCGTGCTGCTGACGGAGGCGTCCTGCGCACGCCCGTGGGCCGACGTGCTGCGCGCCGTGATCGCGGGCGGTGCCGACTGCATCCAGGTGCGGGAGAAGTCCCTCGGGGACCGGGACCTGCTCGCGCGCATCCGCGCCGCGATCGAGATCGCCCGTCCCGCCGGCGCGGCCGTCGTCGTCAACGACCGCGTCGACCTCGCGCTCGCCGCGGGCGCCGACGGCGTCCACGTGGGGCAGGGCGACCTGCCGCCCGGCGAGGTGCGCCGCCTCGCGGGCGACCGCCTGGTCGTCGGCGCGAGCACCCACTCGCTCGACGAGGCGCGTGCGGCCGTCGCGGCGGGCGCGCTCGTCTGCGGCGTCGGCGCCATGTTCGCCTCGCCGACGAAGCCGGACGTGGCGCCGTCCGGGCCGGCGTACCTGCGCGCCTATCTCGCGGCGTTCCCGCACGTGCCGCACCTGGCGATCGGCGGGATCGACGCCGCCCGCGCCGCCGAGCTCGCCGCCCTTGGCTGCCGCGGCGTGGCGATCGGCGCCGCCGCGTGCGCGGCAGCGGACCCCGCCGCCGCGGTGCACGCGATCCGCGCCGCGCTCGACGGTGCCGCCGCGCCCGCCGCGCCCGCCGCGCCCGCGGCCAACCGCGCGCCCGCCTCCGCCCCATGACCATCCGCGACGCGCGATTCACGCTCCTCGGTACCGGCACGAGTTCCGGCGTGCCGGTGATTGCCTGCGACTGCGCCACCTGCACGAGCGACGACCCGCGCGACCGCCGCACGCGCGTCGGCGCCATGCTCGAGTTCACGGACCCCTCGGGCGAGCCGCGGACGATCCTGGTCGACGTGCCGCCCGACCACCGCGAGCACGCGCTGCGCCACCGGATCCGCCGCGTCGACGCCGTCCTGCTGACGCATGCGCACGTCGACCACGTATTCGGCCTCGACGATGCGCGCCACTACAACGTGTCGATGCGCGGCCCCGTGCACCTGTACGGCGA
The DNA here is from genome assembly GCA_046096165.1 of Phycisphaerales bacterium. Lineage (GTDB taxonomy): Bacteria > Planctomycetota > Phycisphaerae > Phycisphaerales > SM1A02 > UBA966. Next base: position 1,739 of record JBJTJU010000353.1, read on the forward strand.
GCACGTGGTGTTCGAGGAGCTCGTGCGCATCTACCGGCACATCTTCGAGCCGCACCGCAACCCGAACAAGAGCTTCGTCGCCGAGGTGGTCTCGAACCGCGTGGCGCCCGGCGAGCCGATCGACCTCTTCGGCGTGCGCGTGACGCCGCTGCGCCTCCTGCATGGGCGCCTGCCGATCCTCGGCTACCGCTTCGACCTCGCGCCCGCATCCGCGCCCGCCGTGGGCCCGCTGCCGCTCGCCTACTGCACCGACGTCAATTCGATCCCGCCGGAGACCTGGCCGCTCCTGCGCGGGCTCGACACGCTCGTCCTCGACATGCTGCGCGAGCGCGCGCACCCGACGCACTTCACGCTCACCGAGAGCCTCGACGCCGCCGCGCGCATCGACGCGCGCCGCACGGTGTTCACCCAC
>JBJTJU010000354.1:0-6670 GCA_046096165.1 Phycisphaerales bacterium
GGTCGCAGGGCGCCGGCACCTGCGCGCCGTCGTGGCCGATCGCCACGCGGATCCCCATCGACTCGAGCGCGTCGGTCGCGTCGCCGGCGGTCATGTCGCTTCCCGAGACCGCCGCGCCGCGCGCGCGCAGCATCTGCGCCAGCCCGCTCATCCCGCAGCCGCCGATCCCGACGAGCCACACGCGGCGGCCCCCGAAGTCGGGCACCTCCATCTCGGTGAGCCTGGGTCCGGTGCTCTCGAAGAGGGTGCTCACGTCGCCGTCCTGGGCGTCCTTCGCCGATGCGCGCGCCGAGCTCCGGGTTCCGCCAGCCGACGCGAGGGAGAGGTCGATGTCGCTCACGCCCACGATATCGGCAGGGGGCGGGGGAAATCCGCACCGTTTTCGTCCCAGGCGCGTTCTTTCGGGACGCTGCGTCCCGGCACCGGGCCAGCGTCCTTACAATTCGGCCCCGACGCATGGCCGCGAACCCGGACATCCACGCGCAGGTCCTGGTGGTCGACGACGACCGCGGGCATGCCGAGACGCTGGCCGACGCCCTGCGCCGCCCGGGCCACGTCTGCACCATCCGCCACAGCCGGGCCGATGCCGAGGACGAGCTGCGCCACGGGGTGTTCGACGTCATCGTCACCGACCTGGTGATGGAGCACCCGACGGCCGGGCTCGAGGTGCTCGAACTGGCCAAGAAGCTGCAGCCGGACGCCGAGACCATCATCGTCACGGCCCACGGCGACATCCCCACGGCCAAGCGGGCCCTGCAGGGCGGGGCGTACGACTTCATCGAGAAGCCGATCGACCTGGTGATCTTCCGCAACCTGGTGCAGCGGGCGGCCGAGACGGTGCTGCTGCGGCACCGCAACCAGCGCCTCTCCGGGGCGCTCGACGCCGCCTACGGCTTCGAGGGGATCATCGGCGACAGCCCGGCGATGCGCCAGGTGGTGGCCCTGATCCGCCAGGTGGCCCCGAGCGGCATCCCCGTCCTGGTCCGCGGCGAGAGCGGCACCGGCAAGGAACTCGTCGCCGCCGCCATCCACAAGGCGAGCAAGCGGGCCGACCGGCGCTACGTCACCTTCAATGCCGCCGGCCAGGCCGAGAGCCTGCTCGAGGACCAGCTCTTCGGGCACGTGCGCGGTGCCTTCACCGGGGCCGACCGCGACCGGGAGGGCGTCTTCGAGTACGCCGACAAGGGGACGCTCTTCCTGGACGAGATCGGCGACATGCCGCTCTCGATGCAGCCGAAGCTCCTGCGCGTCCTGGAGACGGGCGACGTGGTGCGCCTGGGGTCCAACGAGCAGCGCAAGGCCGACGTCCGCTTCGTGAGCGCCACCAACCGCGACCTCGGGCAGATGGTGCGCGAGGGCCGGTTCCGCGAGGACCTCTACTACCGGATCCGCGGCGCCGAGATCATCGTGCCACCGCTGCGCGAGCGGCGCGAGGACATCCCGCTCCTCGTGAACCACGCCGTCGGGCGGTTCGCGGCGGACCTCGGCCGCGCGCGGCCCGACGTGCCGCAGCCGGTCATGCTGCGCCTGGTGGGCTACGACTGGCCGGGCAACGTGCGCGAGCTCTTCAACGCCGTGCACCGCATGGTGGTCACGTGCACGGGCACCGAGCTCTCGCTGCGCGACGTGCCCCCCGAGGTGCGTTCCTCGGACGACCGCGCCGACGCGCAGGGCGGGGTCGGCTCGCTCGCCGGCGTCGGCCTCGACAAGCTCGAGCGCGAGGCCATCCGGCAGACGCTCGCCATGACCGCGGGCAACCGCGAGCAGGCGGCCCAGCTCCTGGGGATCGGCGAGCGCACGCTGTACCGAAAGCTGAAGGAGTACGGGCTGCGCTGAGCGCGGCCTCGACCCATGGGCGGCATCCCCTGGATCCTCTGGCGCCACGTCGCGTGGGAGGTGTTCCGGACGTTCGTCGTGACCACGTCGATCATCGTCACGGTGATCGCCTTCGGCGCGGCCGCCAAGCCGCTCGCCGACAACTCGATCGGCGCCGACACGGTGCTCAAGTACGTGTCGCTCGCCATGGTGCCGATGCTCCAGTACGCGATGCCGTTCGCCGCGGGCTTCGCGGCCACGCTCGCGATGCACCGCTTCGCCACCGACAACGAGGTGACGGCGATGAGCGCCGTCGGCATGTCGACGCGCATGGTGCTGGCGCCGGTGTTCCTGCTGGGGCTGCCGCTCTTCGCGGTGATGCTGGTGCTGGTCATGTACCTCATCCCGCACTTCTGGCTGCGGATGCAGGAGCTGGCCACCGCCGATGCGACGCAGATGCTGGTGGCGTCCATCGAGCGCGGCCAGGCGCTGAAGGCCGACCGCCTGATGATCTACGCCGACTCCGTGCGCGAGGCCGAGGCGCCCGAGGGCGTCCGCCGCCGGCTGCACCTCGAAGGCGTGGCGGCGGTCGAGCTGTCGCCGAAGGGCGGCAGCGCCGTCGAAACCGAGTTCACGGCCGAGGCCGCGACCGTCGACGTGCACGCGACGTCGCGGGGGACGGTGGTGAAGGTCGTGCTCCTCGACGCAACGGTGTTCCGCCCCGCCGAGGGCGCGCTGGTCACGGTTCCGCGTGCCGAGCCCGAGGCCGCCGCCGTCTACGGCACGTTCGACCGCGGGCCGAAGTTCCTCTCGATCGACGAGATCCTCCGGCTGCGCGTGGACCCGGACCGCGCCGACGCGGTGCGCCGCGCGCGCGAGCCGCTGGCGCTGCGCCTGGGGGAGCTCGAGCTCTGGGCGTGCCTTGAGCCGGTGGCGTCGGGTGGCCGGATCGAGCTGGCCGTGCCCGGCACCGACCGGTCGGTGCGCATCGAGGGCGCCTCGTGCGCCGGCGGCCGGCTGGTGCCGGCCGCGGCGGGCGGCACGTTCTCGCTCGTCGAGTCCGCGGGCGGCCGCGACATCCGCGCGGCCACCGCGACGGGCGGCTCGTTCCGCGCGGTGAGCGAGGCGGGGTACGAGCCGCGCCTGGCGCTCAGCGTGCCGGCCACCGTGAGCGCGACCGACGTGGCGTCGGGCCTTCCCGGCCGGTGGACCCCGCAGATCGACGACCTGCTGCCGAAGGGCTGCGCCCCGCGCGACTGGATGGCCGAGCCGACCCGCGCGGTGCTCGACGCCGCGGCACGGTGGCCGGAGCGCGACGGGGCCGGGCCGTATGCCGCGGCACGCGGCGCGGTCGATTCCGCGGCGGGGTTCCTGCAGTTCCAGCGCGACCGCATCTCGCGCGACGCCGAGAGCTACGTGTCCAACCGGCTGGCGCAGGCGGTGAGCATCGTGCTGGTGCTCCTCCTGGGGGCGACGCTCGCGATCGCCATGCGGCGTGCGCTGCCGCTCACCGTCTACATCCTGGCCTTCGTGCCGGCGATCGTGAACATCATGATGATTGCGAGCGGCCGGCAGATGATCGCCGGCAATTCCCCGGTGGCCGGCTTCCTGGTGCTGTGGGGCGGCAACGCGGTGCTCGCGGCGGCCCTCTGGATGGCCTGGCGGAGGGTGGCGCGCAACTAGCCGCACGCATCCATGCGCATCCTCGACCGCGCCATCGTCTTCCGGTTCCTGGCGAACTACGCCATGCTCTTCGTGCTGCTCTTCACGTTCGCGACGGCGATCGACGTGGTGCTGCAGATGGAGGTCTACCTCGGGGCCGCCGACGCGATGGTGTCGCGCGGCCTGTCGGGCGGGCGCTGGTCGGCGCTGGCGACGGTGCTGTTCCAGTTCCACGGACCGCGCGTCTTCCAGTTCTTCCAGTTCATGTCGGGGCTGCTCGCGATCGGCGCGATGGGCTTCACCTTCTCGCAGATGCACCGTGCGCGCGAGCTGGTGGCCATCATGGCCGCCGGCGTCCCGCTGCGCCGCTGCGTGTGGGCGGTGCTGGCGTGCGCGCTCGGGATCAACCTGCTGCAGCTGGCGAACCAGGAGCTGGTGCTGCCGCGCTTCGCCGAGCAGCTGCTGGTGGCGCAACGCGAGATCGGCCGCGCGGGGGCGTCGAACTTCGAGGTGCCGCTCACGCGCGACTCCTCGGGACACCTGCTCTACGCGTCGACCTTCGACCCGCTCACGGGAAGGATCGGCGGGTTCCTGGGGCTGGAGCGCGACGAGTCGGGCACGCTGGTCCGGCGCGTGTCGGCGCCCGCCGCCGTCTGGGATGCGGGCAAGGGCGCGTGGCTGCTCGAGGGCGGCACGGCCGTGGTGCGCGAGCGCGACGCCGCGGGCGGCGCGGTCCGTTCCGGCGCGCCGGTGCCGGTGGCCGAGTGGCCCACCGACCTCGCCCCGAAGTCGGTGATCGCGCGGCGGCACGGCATGTTCGCGCAGACCCTCTCGAGCCGCGAGCTGCGCGCGATCGCCGAGGCGGGCGCGATCGACCCGTCGCAGGCCACGCGCATGCAGCTCGGGCGCGTGGGCATCATCCTGGTGAACATGCTGGTGCTCGCCATCGCGGTGCCGTTCTTCCTGCGCCGCGGCCCGGCGAGCATGCTGCAGATGAGCGTGCTGTGCGCCGCGACCTGCGTGCCCGCGATCATCGTCTCGGCCGTGGTGATGTCGGCGCCGGTCAGCGGGCTGCCGCCGGCGGTGTCGGTGGCGATCCCGATCGCCCTCCTCATCCCGGCGGCGGTGGCGCGGATCTCGTGGCTTCCGTCGTGACGCGGTTCCAGCTGTCGGCGAGCGACTCGTCGAAGATGGTCGGCCGCACCGCGCGAAGCAGGTCGGCGGCCAGCGTGTCCATGCGCGCCCGCTCCTGGGCCAGCCGCACCGACCGCTCGGCGCGTGCGCGCACGGCCTCGAGCGCAATGCCGTCGCCCGGGTCCTCGCCCTCGAAGCGCACCAGCAGGTAGCCCGTCGGGATCAGGACCGGCGGCGAGAGCTCGCCCGGCTTCGCAAGCGCCCAGAGCGCCTCGCGCACCGCGGCCGGCACCCCGGGGTCAAGCCGGCTCATCGGCGTGACCAGCCCACCGCGCGCGGCGCTCGGGTCGGTGCTCGCATCGGCCGCCACGGCCTCGAACGGCTCGCCCGCGGCCAGGCGCTCCTGCACGCGCTGCGCACCGCGCAGGTCGGGCACGGCGATCACGCGCGCGCGCCGCTTCGCGCCGTGCGCGGCGTCGTGCGCCGCCACCACCTGCGACTCCTCGACGCGCACGTCCGCGGCCACCAGCGCGCGCAGCACCGCGTTGCGCCAGAGGAGCGACCGCCAGCGCACGGGGCCGAGCCCCTGCCGCGCGCGGATCTCGCCGAGCAGGGTGCGGGCGCGCGCCGGATCGGCGTCGAGGAACTCGAGGAGCGTCGCCTCCTCGCGCTCGAGCGCCGCCTCGTCGGGCGCGATGCCGCGCTGGCGCGCGCGCTCGGCGAGCAGCTCGTCGAGCAGCACCTCGCGCAGCGCGACGTTGCCGGCCAGTTCGCCGATCACCGGACGCAGGCGGTCCCAGGTCACGGTGGACTGCTGCCAGATGGCCACGATGCCCGCGGCGCCCTGCGCGTCGCGCGGTGCGCCCGGGGCGGTGGGCGGTGCGGCCGGCACCGAGGGCGCCGTCGGCGCCTGCCACGCGGCGTGCACGGGCATTGGGGCGGCGACGACGGCAGCGAGCGCGGCGGGAAGCAGCATGCACCGAGTCTACGGAGCGGGAATCTCGTAGATCGTTCCGCCGGACGTCGTGCGCGCCACGGGCTTCAGCCGCGACGTGACCGCCCGGATGCGCTCGGGCGTCAGCACGGGATCGAGCCATCCCGCACGTTCCCAGCGCGCGAGCGTCGCTTCGCCGACCGCCAGGTGCGTGATGCCGGTCATGCGCAGCGCGGCGACCGCGGCGCCCGGGTCATCGGGCTGCGCGCGCAGTGCGTGCGCAAGCGGTCCGCCGTTCCACACCGTGCCCCAGCGCGGGGCGTTGATGCACCAGAACACGTCGGCCTCGCCTTCGCAGGCAAGGACCGCTCCCGTCGGCAGGCGCCAGTTGGCGAACCACGCGAGGGGCAGGGGTGCGCCCTGGTCCGCAAGCGCCGCCGCGTCCGCCGCGGTGCCCGGGCCGAGCGAGGCGATCGCGTCGCCCAGTGCCGGCAGGTTCGCGACGACGCCGCGCGGGTCGTTCATCCGCGGATCGGTGGCCAGCACCCAGGCGGGCTGCAGGCTCCAGCCGGCAAGCAGAATGGCGGATGCCGCGCCCATCGCCCACCTCGCCCCGCGCGTCGGGCCCGCTGCTGCGAGCGGCGCAAGCGCGGCGCCCATCGCGGCGCAGAGCGGCACCGCGCACGGCAGCAGGAAGCGCGCCTTCAGGTGCGTGGCGAACATCCAGAACGCCAGCTGTGCGAGCAGCATGGCAACCAGCGCGAGCGCCGCGCGCGGCGTGCGCCGCGCCAGCACCGCCAACGCCAGCACGCCCGCCCAGAACGCCACGCCCCATTGCGGCAGCCATGGGTCCGCGTCGGGGGCGGGCCCGAATCCCTCGCGGAAGGCGCGGTCCCAGAGTGCCGTCAGTCGTGCAGCGACGCCCGTGCCCGGTGGCGCCGCGTGCCCGGCCGCGAAGCGCGCAAACTGCTCCGCGGTCCACCCAAGCCCGCTCGAGGAGAACGGAAACAGCGCCGAGCCCGTATCCGCCGCGTTTCGGATGAGCCATGGCGTGAGCACGGCCGCCGCCGCGACCGTCGCCCATGCCGCCGAGCGCGCCAGCGCGCGCGCGCCGCCCGCCGTGCC
>JBJTJU010000355.1:0-3462 GCA_046096165.1 Phycisphaerales bacterium
ATCGCAAGCCGCGCCTCCGGCACCGCATGGAGGACCGGGGCCCACAGCGCGATCGTCTTGGACTGCCGCTTCTTCGCTTCGTTGAAGGAACCGAACGTGGGCGGGGCGTCGTCGCCGGGCATGGCCGGGTCGGGCGCGTCCGACGGCGGTGCGTAGCAGAGGAAGCACGGGTCGAGCCGGACCAGGCGCTCGGAGCACCGCGCCTCGGTGCCGGGCGGGTCGGTGACCGCGTCGACGACGCGCCAGTCGATGCAGGGGTGGCCGGTGGTGTTCGGGTAGCCGATGGCCGTGGCGACGACGGGGGCGGGCTTGCGGTCGAGGGCCGGCAGCCGGTTGCCGCCGGTATGGCCGTTCAGCTCGACCAGCACGTCGATGCCGTGGTCGCGGATGGCACGGTCGAGCGCGGTGTCGTCGAGGACGGCCGCCTCGACCCATCCGTCGCACGCGGCGCGCAGGTCCATGGTCATCGGGTCCGCCGGAGTCGGGACCGACGCCGAGAATGCGGTGACGGTGATGCCCGGCGGGCGGTGCGCCAGGATCGCGCGCGCGAAGTAGCCCACCGAGTGGGTGCGCAGGTCGGCAGACAGGATGCCCACGTGGAGCGGGCGGTCGAGGTCGGGGTCACGCCCTGGCGGCTGCGGTGCCACCGTCACGCACCGCGCGTACCCGCGATGTGCCTCGGCCACCTCGTCGGCCGTGCCGCCCGTGCTGTTCAGGGCAAGGAGCAGCGAGCCACGCAGGCCGGCGTGCGCCGGGAAGCGCTCGACGGCGCGGCGGAGGTCCGCGATCCCGTCCTCCACGCGATCGCACATCGCCATCGCGCCGGTGCGAGCCATCATGAGCTCCGGCCACGGTTCGTGGATCCGGAGCGCCGCGTCCGAGGCCTGCACCGCGCCGGCGGCGTCACGGCCGTGCATCAGCGACGTGCACAGGCCGAGCCACGCCGGTCGGTAGCCGGGGTCGAGCTCGGTGGCCGTGCGGAACTGCGCGGACGCTTCCTGCCATCGCCCGGACTGCATCAGCGCGTTGGCCAGGTTGTTGCGGGCCCGCGGGTCCTTCGGCTGCACCGCGACGACGCGCCCGAGGTGGTGCGCGGCCTGTTCGTGCTCACCGGCCTGCGACAGCAGGAACCCGAGCACCGTGCGTGCCTCGGCATCGCCGGGCTGGGTCCGGACGATCGTGCGGACGGTGGCAAGGGCCTGCGCCAGGCCACCCCCCCCGCGAGCCGACCGCATCGCCGACTCGAGGGACTCGCGCATGGCGTCCTGGCCTCAGCGGCCGCGGAGGGTCAGGTCCAGGCCCCGAGCAGGATGCCCAGGTCGATGCCGTCGACCCAGTTGTCGCCGTTCAGGTCCGCGGTGCCCTTGGTTCCCCACTGCGACAGGAGCTCGCCGAGGTCGTCGGCATTGACCTGGCCGTCGCCGTTCAGGTCGGCGGGGTTGGAGGCCGGGCTCGAGGGGCACAGATAGATCCCGACCATCGTGTTCGGTTGCCCGGCCGTGCCCGGGCGGAACAGTTCGACGGCGCCGTTCGCCAAGGTCGGTCCGGTCGTGGCGTCGAACCAGAAGTTGTAGAGGGTGGCGAAGCGGAGCGCGTTGCCGTTGGGGGCGGTTGCGAAGTCGGCCCCCGTCCAGGTGACCTGGCCGTTGGACACGCTGATCGACCAGTCCGTCGGCGCGTACGGGTCTCCCGAGTGGTAGTCGATGTCCTTGAAGCCGGCGTTGGTGATGGTCACGCCCGCGGGAACCGGGATCGAGAACGACCGCGCCGAGCGATGCGAGTTGATGTTCTGGATCGCGTACTCGTAGCGCCAGGTGCCGTTGCCGTTGCTCCTGACGGTGTACGCGACCGTGAGGCGCCCGTCGCCCGGCACGTCGAGGTTCACGAGGCGCACCGACGGGTCGAATGTCTTCCACGCGTTGATGGCCGGCTGCTGCCGCTGCGTGGTGTTGGTGAACGTCAGGTTGTAGGCGCCGTTGGCGTTCAGCGAGCCGACGCTGAAGGTGCGCCACGAGCAGTTGTTGTTGTCGTTGCCTGCCGCGGCGTCGTCCTGCGCGATGTAGTGCCCCTCGGCAAGGAAGATCGCACCGGCGTTGAGCGCGGGGTCGAGGTCGGGGCGGGGCACCTGGATCCGGCGGTGGATCGAGGTGCCGGCCGTGGGCATGCCGACGTTGATGGTGCCCGGGAAGACGCCGGTCGAGGCGTTCACCTCTGAGCGGCACCCCAGGCCCGACTGGCTGCCGTTCAGGCCCGAGGAGTACGGGTCGGAGCAGCCGATCCCGAGGTAGCTCCCCGAGCTCGACGCGGTGCAGGTGCCGCACACGGTGCCCTGCAGCGCGGTGAACCCGTGCTTGCCCCAGCCCATGCCGATCTGCTCCAGGCGGCCGCCCTTGAGGCGGTACATGTTCTGCGGGATGAAGGGATGCCGATTGTTGGGCGACGCGAACCACTCGAGCTGGGCCGTGCCGATGTTGCAGCTGGTGGTGCCGATCGCGTAGGCGCCGACGCTCACGCCGCCGACGGTCACGGCGGCGTAGTTGGAGATGCCGACGAGGTCGCCGACGATGACGTCCGCGCCAGAGCCGACGGTCTGCGTCGCGACCGAGAGCGTGCCGACGCCCCCGTCCGCGGCGCCGAAGCCGCCGACGAGGATGCGGTAGGTGGTGTTGGCGCTCAGTGCTAGGGAGAGCGATGCCTGGTAGCCGCAGGAGTCGTCGTTGCACTGGAGCACCGCCGACGCAGCCGTCGAGCACGATGACAGGACCGCCAGGCGCGTGTCCCACGAGGTGCCGCAGGTGCTGAAGACGTAGGTTCCCGAGGTGCTCGGCGTGAACGTGAAGTAGTTGGCCTTGAAGACCGTGTGCGCCGCGCAGCCCCGCGCCGCCGGCAGGGCCACCGACACCGTCGAGCCGGAGGTGTCGAACGAATTGTTCCCGATCGAGGCCGCTGGCGCGGTGGCGCAGTCGGTCGAGCCGCCTGCGGTGCCTCCCTCGCCCGCCACGGCGTTGAACTGCCCGACGATGAGGGCGGAGGCGGTGAGGACGAACGACGTGGCGAGGATGCGGCTCTTCATGGTGGAGGGAGGGCAGTGGCCCGACCCGTTAGGGTAGCGCTCGCCGCACCCGGGCCCCAAACGGAATCGTGCCCCCACGGCCGGCCGGGCGGGCGGCGGGGGGAGGCCGCCGGACCGGGAACCCAGCGCCCCATGGCCCACCGCAGGGCTATCCTCGACTTCTCCCCATGGGTTGGCCAACCGGCTTGCTCGGCGTCGCGGCGATCCTTGCCATCGCGTGGCTCGCCTCGGTCGACCGGGCGCGGGTGCCGTGGCGCACGGTGGCGGTCGGCGTCGGGGCGCAGTTCGCGATCGCATTTCTGCTGCTTCGGTTTCCCCCGGCCGTGGCGGCCTTCGACCTGCTTGCCCGGGGGGTGACCCGGGTCATCTCGTTCTCGGATGAGGGCATC
>JBJTJU010000356.1:0-5715 GCA_046096165.1 Phycisphaerales bacterium
GGCCGGCTGGATGGTGTGCTTGACCGGCGGCTTCGTGATGACGGTCGGCGGCGGCACCGCGGGCGCGGCGGGCTTCGCCGGGGCGGGCGCGGGCTTCGTCGAGCGGTGCGCCTTGCCGATGACGGCCGGGCTCTGCGGGGCGTCGACCACCGCGTGCGGCGCGGCGCTCTCCGGGGCGACGACCCTCGCCGGGTCCTCGCCGGGCGCGCGCGGCGCGAGGTCGAGCGCGGCGTCGGTCGGCATGGGCTCGACGACGACGGGGACGACGGGCTTCGGCGCGACGGGCTTTGGCGCGACGGGCGCGGCGACCGGTGCGGGTGCGGGCGTGGCGACGGGCGCGGGCGCGGGCGCGGCAGGTGCGGCCGGCGCAGCGGCCTCGACCGCGGTGGGCGCGGCGGCCTCGCCCTCGCGCTCGGCCTTCTTCTTGCGCACGGGGCGCTTCGCGGCCGGGGCCTCGGCAGGCACCTCGATCTTGGGCGCGGTCTCGATGGCGGTGGCGGTGCCGCCGGTGCCGAACCACTCGCGGATCGTCTCCGCGAGGCCGATCGAGACGGTGCTCGACGCGGTCTTCGCCTGGTCGATCCCCTCGCTCTCGCACTTGGCCTTGATCAGCTTCCAATCGACCCCGAGGTCCTTGGCCAGCTGCGAGATTCGGACCTTCTGCGCTTGCTTCGACACGCGATGCTCCTTGCTTCGTGCACGCCGCCGGAACGCCCGGCGGCGGTCTCCGTCCGCCCAGTCAACCGATCACGAACCCGTGCCGCCCCCGAGGATCGAGTCCGCAGCGCTCTCGGCGCCGGAATCGGTCTCGACCGCGGTGTCGCGGATGCTTCCGCCGCCGAGCAGGATGTCGGCCGCCTGGGCCTCCTCCGCCTTGCGGACGGCATCGGCCTCCGCGGCGATGCGCTGCTCCTCGGCGATGACCTTGCCCTTCGCGGAGCACGCCTCGACGACGCGCTCGGCGAGCTCCTCGGACATCCCGATCTCGGCGGTGAGCATGGGGACGCCCACCTCCTCGATGTCGAACACGCTGATGAGGCCGAGGGCGCCCATGCGGTCGAACATCTCGTCGGTGAAGCCCTGGATCGGGCGCAGCGTCTCCTCGATGGCGGCGAGTCCCTTGTCGAACTCGGCCGGCGTGAGGATGTCGATGTCCCAGCCGGTCAGGCGCGCCGCGAGGCGCACGTTCTGGCCGCGCCGGCCGATCGCCAGCGACAGCTGGTCCTCGCGCACGATGATGGTGCCGCGGCCGAGCTCCAGGCACAGGCTGACCTCCTCGACCTCCGCGGGCTTGAGCGCGTTGGCGATGAGCACCTGGCTGGACTCGTTCCAGCGGACGATGTCGATCTTCTCGCCGCCGAGCTCGTCGACGATGTTGCGGATGCGGCTGCCGCGCACGCCGACGCAGGCGCCGACCGGGTCGACCTTGCTGTCGACGCTGGAGACGGCGAGCTTCGTGCGGAAGCCGGGCTCGCGGCTCATCGCCTTGATCTCGATGACGCGCTCGGCCACCTCGGGCACCTCGGCCTCGAAGAGCTTGCGGATGAAGTCCGGGTGCGCGCGGCTCAGCACGACCTTGACCTGGTTGATCGAGTCGCGCACGTCGAGGATCAGGCAGCGCACGCGGTCGCCGGGCTGGAACTGCTCGCCGGGGATCTGCTCGCTGCGGGGCATGAAGCCCTCGGTGCGGTCGATCTGCACGATGAGGGCGCCGCCCTCGTAGCGCGCGGCGGTGCCGGTGACCAGCTCGCCCTGGCGCTTGCCGAACTCCTCGAGCAGCGCGTTGCGCTCGTCCTCGCGGAACTTCTGGATCATCACCTGCTTGGCCGTCTGCGCCGGGATGCGGCCCATGGCCTTCAGGTCGACCGCGTGCTTCTCGCCGGTGTCCTCGTCCTCGCGCCACAGCGAGATCGCGCCGGTGAGGCGGTCGATCTGGCACCCGAACTCCTCGGTGTCGAGGGAGTTGAAGTGCTTGCGCGCCGCGCTGACCATCGCCTGCTCGAGGTCCTGGATGAGGAGCTCTCGGTCGATGTTGCGCTCGCGGGCGATGGAGTCGAGGATCTGGAGGGTCTCGCGGTTCATGGCAGGTGGTGCTCCGGGTTGTCGGTGCTGTCGTGCGGGATGTGGTGACGGGGGACGCAGGCCCCAAAACGGACGCGGGCCACGCGCGTCGGTGCGCATGGCCCGTCCAGCCGGCCGGAGGAGTCCTCCCGGGCGGTCAACCCATCAGGGCGACCTCCGGGAGTGCCGGGCAGGCACCGCTTCGGGAACCTTCGGCGGCGCACGTGGCGCCGACGACCGTCGAACCGGCGATGGCGCGCGTGCGCGTCATCGCGGGACGAGGATGCCGGGGATCGACGAAAGGACGATCATGGACGGCGGTTCGAAGCGGCGGTCCCGGGTCCACCAAGGGACTCGGGACCAGGACGGATGCCCCCGGACCGTCCGGGGGAACGCGGGATTGTAGCAGAAACCCGGCCAAAACGCATCCCCCGCGAATGCCGGGTGGCAGAGGCAACGCCGCACGGGCGAGGCCGTTACGCTTGCCCGGACCCCATGAAGATGCCCTGCCCCCACCCGTCGGCCCGACCCCTGCGCCTGGCCCTTGCCGTGGCCTTGGCGTGGATCGTTGGCGCCGCGTTCCCGACGGAAGCGTGCGCGCAGATGGGTTCGGACTCGAAGGTATCGGTCAAGGCGGTGCCCGCGCGGGCCGTGGCGCGGCCCGGGGACCGCTTCCCGCTGGCGGTGGTGCTGGAGATCGCGCCCGAGTGGCACATCTGGACCTCGGCCTCGCAGGCGACGGCGCTTCCCGCGGGGATGGTGACCTTCGACTCGGCCATCTACACCGAGATCGCCGCCACGGACGGGTCGGCGTCCGCGGGGATGCTGGCGCTCGGCGCCATCCAGTGGCCGGCGCCGCACGGCGTGGAGTTCGACGTCGGCGACGGGCCGCAGAACTTCGCCGTCTATGAAGGGAAGGCGATCGCCTACGTGCCCGTCTCGGTGCCGGCCGATGCGGCGGGCGCGGTGACGCTGGAGCTTGACGTCACGGTGCAGGCGTGCACCGACACGTGCCTGGCGCCGTCGACGATTCCGGTGACGGCCACGTTCGAGGTGCGCGCGGATGCGCCCGAGTCGGCGCCCGATGCGGCGATCTTCGGCGGGTTCGACCCGAGCGCGCTTGGGGCGGCAGGCGGCGACGGGGCAGCATCGAAGCGCGCAGCGCCCATCACGGTGCCGCTCTTCGGGTGGGACTTCACGCTCGACCCGGAGTCGGGGACGTTCTTCCCCATCATGCTGCTCCTGGCGTTCCTGGGCGGCGGCATCCTGAACTTCACGCCGTGCGTGCTGCCGGTGGTGCCGCTCAAGATCATGGGCCTTGCCGGCGCCGCGGGCGGCGACCGCACGCGCACGTTCATGCTGGGCGTGGCGATGACCGCGGGCGTGATGGGCTTCTGGGGCGCGCTCGGGGTGATGCTGAGCTTCGTGAAGGGCTTCGAGCAGTCGAACCAGCTCTTCCAGAACGCCTACTTCACGATCGGCGTGGGCGCGTTCATCGCGCTGATGGCCGTGGGCATGGCCGGGTTCTTCACCGTGGGCCTGCCGCAGTGGGTGTACGCGGTGGAGACGAAGAACGAGACCATGCTCGGCTCGGCGATCTTCGGCGTGATGACCGCGGTGCTCTCGACGCCGTGCACGGCGCCCCTCATGGGTGCGGCCGCCGGGTGGGCCGTGACCACGAAGAGCCCGTTCACCATCATCACGGTGTTCCTGACGATCGGCCTGGGGATGGGCGCGCCGTACCTGGTGCTGAGCGCGTACCCGCAGCTGGCGAAGAAGCTGCCGAAGAGCGGGCCGGCGAGCGACGTGCTGAAGCAGGTGATGGGGCTCCTGCTCCTGGCGGCGGCGATCTACTTCCTGGGGGCGGGCGTGAACGGCCTGCTCGAGGAGCCGATCAAGGCGCACTGGTGGGTGATCGGCCTGGTGGGCGGCGCGGCGGGCGTGTGGACGGTGGTGCGCACGCTGCAGCTGTCGAAGACCGCGGCCGGGCGCGCGACGTTCGTGGCCGCGGGGCTCTTCATCACGGGCGTGTCGCTTGCCATCCCGCCGGTGATGACCTACGAGCGGCTGCCGTGGAAGAAGTACACGCCCGAGGCGCTGGCGTCCGCCATGCAGGCGGGCGACGTGGCGGTGCTCGACTTCACGGCCGAGTGGTGCATCAACTGCAAGACGTTCGAGAAGACGATCCTGGAGAGCGACGCGGTGACCGCGGTGCTCGATGCGGACGGCGTGACGCTCCTGAAGGCCGACATCACGGGGAAGAACGCGCCGGGGACGGCGAAGCTCGCGGAGCTGGGGCGCGTGACGATTCCGCTCCTCGTGGTGTACGCCGCCGACGGCACCGAGGTCCTGAAGAGCGAGGCCTACACGGCGCAGCAGGTGATCGACGCGGTCAGCGCGGCGCGGGCGCGGCGGAAGTAGCCAGGCGCTCCAGGCGCGCGCGCTCGGCGGCGGGCAGCTGCCGCAGCGGGTCGAGAAGGTAGGAGTCGTCGGCGGCCAGCGCGCGGCGCGCGGCGTCGGCCGCACCTGCCGCGTCATCGGCGCGGGTGCGGGCGTCGGCGAGGCGCGTGAGGCCGCGCACGCTGCGGGGGTTGAAGAAGACCTGCAGGTCGGCCCAGCGGGCCTGGAGTTCGTCGGCTTCGGGCTGGCGCGCGATGGCGGCGGGTGCGGCGCTGGCGAGGATCGCTTCGAGCACCAACCCGCCGGCGGATGCCTCTGCCTCGTAGATGGGCAGCTGCGCGAAGGGACGCATGGCGGCATCGACGATGCGCTCGGCATCCTCGGGCGGCGTCGTGGGGCCGAGCCCCGCGACCGCGGCGGCCAGCTGCGAGAGCGCGGCGGCACGCAGCGAGGGGCGGGTGAGCCAGCGGTTCGGGAGCTCGGTCTCTGGGTAGACGAGCGCGGTGAGCATGGCGGCGGCGACGGCGATGGTGCATGCGCACGCAAGTCGAATGGCCACCAAGCGACGGATGTAACCGCGCGATGCGGCGGGCGGCGCGACGGGGCGCGCGCCGCCGCCGACGGCGCCGACCATGCACGCCACCCATCCGACGGCACCGGGCCACCAGAGCGTCATCTCGACCTGCGCGTGCACGGCACGCAGGACGGCCGCACCGCCAAGGGCGGCAACGAGCGCGCGGCCCGGCAGGAACGCCGTGCGCACCAGGATGCCGGCGAAGATTGCCGCAAAGAGCGCCGCGAGCACGCGCTGCAGCAGCGCGTGGTCATCCAGGGCGTGCATCTCGGGCACCAGGGCGACGACGGCGGCGGCCAGCACGGCAAGTGCCGCGGCCAGGCGCGGGCGGGTGAGTTCCTCGGCGGGGACGGGCGCGGGTTGCGGGTCCGGCGTGCGCGCGGCCTTCGCGCCCCACGCCACCAGCAGCATGAGGAGCGCGATCCAGGCGACGCCGCCTTGGCCGAGCGAAGCGATCCAGTCGGCCCATGCGGCGTGCGCACTCTGCACTTCCTCGGGGGCAAGCGCCGGGCGCACGCGCAGGTAGGCGTCGCCGAACCCCGAGGGCCCGACGCCGATCAGGGGGTGTGCGCCGAACACCTGCAGCGCGCCGTCGGCGTACTGCGACCGGAAAAGCAGGCTGCGTTCGCCAAGCGAGAGGCCCGCCATGCCGCGCGCGGCGACGGCGGCGACGGGAAGCG
>JBJTJU010000357.1:0-2305 GCA_046096165.1 Phycisphaerales bacterium
CTCTGCCAATTGAGCTACGGCGGCGTGCGAATGGCCTCGGGGACGGGCCCTGCCCGTGGGAGGTTAGCGGCGGGAAACCCGCGGGGAAATCGACGGATTTGGCGATTCCGCCGTGCCGGCCTACTCTGACCGAGGAGACGAGGTACCGGGGACCAGTCGGTCGGGCAGGAACAGCATGACAGCGATCCGGATCCAGGACGACCCTCGGTGGTGGCCATTCGCGCGCGTGCGCGGATGGCGCCGCCGATACCTGCCCATGCTGACCTGATCGACCGGGACACACGACCCAGGAGGCACCGACATGTCAGGTTCCGACGCGCACGCAACCGGCAACCGCATCTCCCTTCGGACCACCATCGCGCTGGCGGCGCTGGCGGCAGGGGTGGCGTGGCTCCTTTCTATCGCCGAAGCACGGGCAGACTCCGACGGAGGTCGTGATCCCAACAAGGACCGCGGCCCGGTACGTACGTCGATCGACGCGCTCAAGCGGCAGTACTCAGACGACACGTTCTCGGGAGGCCCTCGGCTGCAGGCTGCCCTGCGCTCCGTCCTGGCCGCCAACGGCACCCTCGTGTCGAACGACTGCGGCACGACCTGGCGCGTCGGCATGCAGGTCCGCGCGGCCGTCGATGCACCGGGCGGCATGCCGTGCGTCGTCACGGGCGAGACCGGCACCGTGGTCTCGTCGTCGGACGGGCTGCTGCTCGTCGAGTGGCACGGAAAGTCGTGCGGGCACGACGGCAACGGCAACGC
Source organism: Phycisphaerales bacterium (assembly GCA_046096165.1). Lineage (GTDB taxonomy): Bacteria > Planctomycetota > Phycisphaerae > Phycisphaerales > SM1A02 > UBA966. Next base: position 754 of record JBJTJU010000357.1, read on the forward strand.
CCTGTCCCCACGGTCGCCGAACGACGGAACGGCGCGCTGGTTCGTGCCGTGCGCGAGCGTGGTGCCGACCTCGAACTTCCCCGCGGTGCCCGTGTCGCTCGACTTCATCGGCCTGCAGCAGAACGAGGGCGTGGCGGCCTTCTACGACGGCGGGCTCGGCTCGCGCGGCTCGGGCCCCGGCCCGCAGTACGGCGCGAATTTCGACGCAAACACACAGACCTACTACACCTACAACGGCTCGGGGTCGCCGAATCCTGGGGTGGTCTCGACCTTCAGCTCGGAGGACATGATCATGACGCTCGACGAGCCGATCAGCTCGCTGAGCTTCTTCTACACCTCGAGGGTCGGGGTGACCGTGCGCGCCTACTCGGGCGCGAACGGCACCGGCACCGTCGTCGGCACCACCACGTTCAGCGCCAACACGTCTGGCCCGTGGGGCAACGTCTACAACACGTGGCAGCCGCTCTCGTGGAACTGGGCAAGCCCGGCGCGCTCGATCAAGTTCACCGGTCCCGCGAACTTCTGGGCGATCGACAAGGTGCGGTACGAGATCTCGCCCCCGCCCGGCATCCGAATCGCGGGCCCGCGCGAGGCCGGCGTGACCAGCTGCTTCTCGGTCGGCAACGACGTGTTCTTCGACGTCTACGTCGACTCACCGCCGTTCGCGGTGGCGGCGGGACAGTTCGCGGTCGAGTACGACCGAACGGTGCTCGACTTCCAGAGCATCCTCCCGGGCGATGCGCCGTACACGCTCATCCCGGTGGCGATCGTGGACGAAGCGGCCGGGACGCTGTTCTGGGTGTCGTCGGTCACGGGCGGCGGCACCGGCAGCAGTTCCAGCTCGCGGATGGCGCGCCTGCACTTCCGCGCGATCCAGGACGACTGCAACGGCGACCTGCAGGTCGCGTTCGACCCGCTGGAGGAGCCGATCGTGATCGCGTCGGGCAGCGGCGCATCGACCACGCTTCCGCTCTCCAACCCGCTTCCGGTGACGATCGACAGCAGCGGGCCGGTCTTCCAGGGCGTGCCGGCGAGCCAGACGATTCCCGCGGATGCGGGCGGCACGTGCCGGGGCACCCTCGCGCTGGCCACCCCCACCGCGAGCGACCCGTGCACCGCCACGGTGCCCGTGGCCTTCACCCGCAGCGACGGGGCCACCGCGCTGGATGCCCCCTGGCCCTGCGGCACCACGACGGTCACGTGGAGCGCCACGGACGGCTGCGGGCGCACCTCGACGGCCACCACCACGGTGACCGTGACGCAGACCAACCTTGTCCAGCTGGCGGTGTCGTACGAGCCGATCGCGGGCGTGGCCTATGCGCCGTCAATGACGCGGTGCATCGACCTGCGGATGGGCTCGGGCGCCACCGTGAGCCAGGTGCTGACCTTCGTGAACGGCAGCGCGACCGCGACGTTCGAGGTGCCGTTCGGCACGTACAGCTGCGCGACGGTCGACGACCGGCTGCACAGCCTGGTGTCGCGCACCAACGTCACGGTGCAGGGGACGCGCTGGCGGGTCGATGCCGTCGGCGGCGACGCGCTCCGCAACGGC
>JBJTJU010000358.1:0-3589 GCA_046096165.1 Phycisphaerales bacterium
CCGCGAAGCCCTACCGGCACTCCGTGGGCCACAGCTACCGAAGCCACGTGCCGGTCGAGCCCTACCTCTCCGAGCAGTGGTACGTCCGCGTCACCGACGACCGCCTGCGCGGCGCGGCGCTGCGCGCGATGGATCCAGCGCAGCGAGACGGCGACGCGCCCGCGGGCCCGGCGCGCGAGGGCGACGGCGGGCTCACGTTCTTCCCGCCGCGCTACGCGAAGACCTTCCAGCAGTGGCACGAGAACCTGCGCGACTGGTGCATCAGCCGCCAGCTCTGGTGGGGCCACCGCATCCCGGTGTGGAGCCGTGACGTGCCCGCCGCCGAGGTGGCCGAGCGCGACGCCGCCGACCGCGCGAAGGGCGAGCTCGTTCCTGCGTCCGGCGCATGGAGCGCGAAGGGCTGCGCGGAGGCGGTGCGCCGTCGCCCGGACGGCGGCTACGACCGCTTCGTGTGCGTGCCGGAGTCGCGCGACGCCGACGTGGTGCCCGCGCTCGAGGCCGCCGGCTACCGGCAGGACGAGGACGTCCTGGACACGTGGTTCAGCTCGGCGCTCTGGCCGCTCTCGACGCTCGGCTGGCCCGATCCTGCTCGCTTCGGCATGCAGGGCGAGCTGGCGGCGTGGAACCCGAGCGCCGTCCTCTCCACCGCGCGCGAGATCATCACGCTCTGGGTGAGCCGGATGGTGATGTTCAACCGGCACTTCCTGGGCGGTCGCCTGCCGTTCCGCCACGTCTTCATCCACGCGATGGTGCAGGACGGCTTCGGGCAGAAGATGTCGAAGTCGCTCGGCAACGGCGTCGACCCGCGCGACATCATCCACACGCACGGTGCGGACGCGATGCGCTTCACGCTCGTGCAGATGACCACCGACACGCAGGACGTGCGCATGCCGGTCGACATGGTCGACCCGTGGTCGGGCGAGATGTTCGCCCCGCGCACGTTCGTCGACTCCGCCGGCTACACGGTGGCCGAGCCGGTGCAGCAGAGCCCGAAGGACCCCGCCAAGCGCCTCACCAGCGCCTACGGCGCCGCCACGGGCAAGGCGACGCCCGGGCCCGACGCGCCGCTCGCCCGCAACACGAGCGCACGCTTCGACGTCGGCCGCAACTTCGCCAACAAGGTCTGGAACGCCACGCGCTTCGCGCTCGGCAGCCTGCAGCAGGTGCCGGGCGACGCGTCGATCGACGTCGCCGGGCGGCCGCTCGTCGACCGCTGGATCGTGGCGCGCCTGGCGCACGCGCTGGCCGCCTACGAGCGTGCGATCGCGTCCTACCGGTTCAACGACGTGGCCGACGCCACCTACGACTTCGTGTGGCGCGAGGTGTGCGACTGGTACCTCGAGGCCATCAAGCCCACGGTGAAGTCCGATCCCGCGCAGCAGCAGGTGCTGCGCACGGTGCTCGATGCCTCGATGCGCCTCCTGCACCCGCAGATGCCCTTCATCACCGAGCAGCTCTGGCCGGCCATCCAGTCGACGGGCGCCGCCGGGCTGCGCGGCGTGCGCGTGCCGGCATCGGAGACATGCGCACGTTCGGCATGGCCCGCGGTCGATGCCGCGGCGGCGGACCGCGAGGCGCTCGCGTCCTTCGCCCGCGTGCAGCAGCTCGTCGACGCGATCCGCACCCAGCGCGGCGCGCGGCAGGTGCCGCCGAAGCGGCGGATCACGCTCTTGGCTCCCGCCGGAACTCGGGCGCTCGTCGCCGAGGCCGGCGGCGTGGTCGAGGCCCTCGCGGGGCTCGATCGCGTCGAGGACCTGCCCGCGGCGCGACCCGCCGGGGCGGTGCCGATCGCCTTCGAGGGGCAGGAACTCCTCCTCGTGAACCTGGTCGATGCCGTGGACGCCGGGGCCGAGCGCACGCGCCTGGAGAAGCTGGTGGCCGACAAGGCCCGCGCGGCCGCCGGGTTCGAGGCCAAGCTCGGGAACCCCGGCTACCTCGCGAAGGCCAAGCCGGAACTCATCGAGGAGACCCGCGCGAAGCTCGCCGAGGCGAAGGCGGACATCGACGCCGCCCGCCGGGCGCTCGATGCCCTACGCTGACGGCGTGCGGCGTTCCTTCCCGTCGATCTCCGGTGCCCTCGCCGCAGTCGTGGCGGGGCTCGCGGTCGCCGGCTGCACGCCGCGCGCGCTGCCGGACCGGCCCGATGGGAGCGCCTCGCCCGGATCCGCCCGCGGCACGCTTCCCGCGGTCTTGACCGCAAGCCCCGTCGTCTCGACCCGCGAGTGGAAGTGGCGCTCGGTGAGCGGCCTGGAGATCGCCACGCAGCACTGGGTGATCCGTTCGTCGCTGCGCAGCGCGAACTTCACCGGCGGCCTGCCGGCCTTCTACGAGGCCGCGCTGCGCAACTACCGCACGGGCCTGGTGCCGCTGCCGGCGCCGCCTCGGCGGCTCGAGGCATGCGTCTTCGGCACGCGCGAGGAGTGGGCCCGCTACACCGAGCACCGCCTCGGTGCCGATGCCGGCCAGTACCTGAAGATGGGCCGCGGCGGGTTCACCACCGCGGGCGAGGCGGTGCTCTACGACATCGGCCCGCGCGACACGCTGGCGATCGCCGCGCACGAGGGTTGGCACCAGTACTCGCAGACCACCTTCCGCTACGCGCTTCCCGTGTGGCTCGAGGAAGGGATCGCCTGCTTCATGGAAGGCTTCCGGCAGCCGAAGGGCGCGCCGGAACCCACGTTCCTGCCGTGGCGCAACGCCGAGCGCTACGCCGAGCTTCGCTCCACCGCGCGCAAGGGACGGCTGGTCGAGCTGCGCGCGCTCCTCGAGGGCACGCCGCAGTCGTTCCTTGAGGAAAGCCGCGACTCGCAGCTGGCCTACTACGCGCAGGTGTGGGCGTTCGTCCACTTCCTGCGCGACGGCGAGGGCGGCCGCTACCGCGCGGGCCTCGAGCGCATGCTGGCCGACGCGGTGTCCGGGGAAATCCCCGACGCGATCGACGGCTGCGACGCGCTCGACGCGCGCGGCAAGCGCCTCGCGCGCACGTCCAACAAGGGCATCTGGATGGTCACCGTGTACCTCGACCGCGACTTCGACGGCTTCGCGCGTGCCTACGACCGCTTCGTCGGCGCGCTCATCGAATCGAACGCCTGGGACCGCGTGATGCGCGGCGAGCCGCCGATCGAGGGAGCGACGCCATGATCGCGGTGGCCGCGTGCGCGCTGGCGACCGCGATGGCCGCGCAGGACGGGGCAGGGCAGCCGAACCCGCCGGGCGAGAAGGCGCCGGTCGTCTCCGCGACGACGCCGACGCCGACGCCGGCCGCCGGCGTCCCGGGCCTCGTCGCACCCGACGCCACGCTCGAGGTCCTCGTCGACGGGCTGAAGTTCGCCGAGGGCCCCGCCGCCGACGCGCGCGGCGCCATCACCTTCTGCGACCTGGCCACCAGCGAGGTCTTCCGCCTGGAGCGAGGCGCCGGAGCCTGGACGCGCACGAAGATCGCGGGCGGCACGAAGGGCCTCTCCGGGCTCGCGTGGTCCGCGGACGGCGCGCTCGTCGGCTGCCAGATGCGGGCCGGCTCGGTGGTGACGCTCGTTCCCGGCGAGGGCGGGCAGGTGACGCTCGCGCCGCGCGCGCTCGTGGGCGACGC
>JBJTJU010000359.1:0-7588 GCA_046096165.1 Phycisphaerales bacterium
GGTGGCGCCGGTGCAGGTGCTGGGGATCGACGACCCGTCCCTCGCCGATCGACTCGGCCCCGAGGTCCACGCCAAGGCGCGCGAGGAGGTCGAGCTCCTCGGCGGGCTCGGCGACGCCTTCGACCCCGCGCGCGTCCACGCGGGCGAGCTGACGCTCGTCTACTTCGGCAGCGCGATGAACAACTTCGGCGTGCAGCTCCTGCTCGACGGGTTCCTGGCCAACTCGCTCGGGCCCGGTCCGCGCCGCTCGGGCGAGCGCCTGGTGAAGCCCGCCGACACCGCCTTCAGCGGCTTCGTCTTCAAGATCCAGGCCAACATGGACCCGCGCCACCGCGACCGCATCGCGTTCCTGCGCGTGGTGAGCGGCCGCTTCGAGCGCGAGATGACCGTCACCCACGTGCAGGGCGACCGGAAGATCAAGCTCAACAACGCGCAGCGGCTCTTCGGCCGCGACCGCGAGACGGTCGAGGACGGCGTGGCCGGCGACGTGGTGGGGCTGGTGGGCCACGATGCGCTCGGGATCGGCGACACGCTCTCCACCGACCGCACGATCCGCTTCGACGAGATGCCCTCGTTCGTCCCGGAGTGCTTCTCGATCATCCACAACCCGACGCCCGGCAACAGCAAGAAGTACAACCTCGGCCTGAAGCAGCTGCTGCAGGAAGGCGTGGTGCGCGAGTACCAGCTGCTCTCGGGTCCGGACGGCGCGTCGCGGCGGCCGATCCTGGCGGCGGTGGGCCCGCTCCAGTTCGAGGTGCTGCAGCACCGGCTGCAGGGCGAGTACGGCGCCGAGTGCCGGCTGGAGCCCACGCGCTGGAAGATCGCGCGCTGGTGGCGCAAGGAAGGCGCGCCCGAGGACTTCCTCCCCGAGGTGTTCACCGACGCGTCGCTCGCCCTCGACCACGAGGGGCGCGGGGTGGTGCTCTTCGGCGACGAGTGGCCGATGCGCTACTTCGCGCAGCGGAATCCGGGCGTCGAGCTGGCGACCGTGCCCTTCACGGGGCGCTAGCGAACGGCACGGGCCGCGGCGCCGGCCTGCGCGCTCACTTCGGGAACGCGATCCAGACGTAGAAGTCGCCGCCCGGGCAGGGCGGGACCGGCGATGCCAGGAACTCCACCGTGCCGTCCTCGAAGACGCGCATCGGGCCGCGCGGGCTCCAGCCCATGATCTGGTCGCGGCAGGGCACCGTGCCGCGCACCGCGAGGTTGGTGGCATCGGCGGGGATGGTGGAGGGGAGCGCGCCGTTTCGGCCGGGCGAGTCGAGGAACATGCCGACGCAGCGGCCGTTCGCGCTCGCGGCGGGCCGCGCGCCGGCGAGCAGCGCCCCCAGGCACACGGCCGCCGTGCCGCCGAGGGCCCATGTCCACGCGCCGGATCTCGTCGGGTTGGTCTCCATTCCGCGCGTATCGGTCAGGGTGCGGCCGCGGCATCAGTCGGCGTGCCGCCGGAGGCGGTTGGCCGTGCAGCTGGCGCGCCGGCCGCGCCGGCGGCGGTCGCGGCGCCGGCCGCCGCCGCGCGCTTGGCCTCGCGTGCCAGGCGGCGCCGCAGCCGGATCGCGGCGCGCGGGTCGATGAGGGGTGCGAGCGTCCGCTCCAGGTGCTCGGAGTTCCCCGCCGCGTCGACCGACCCGTCGCCGTGCGCGCGGGCCATCGACACCAGCGCATTGGCGAGTCCCAGCGTGCGCATGCCGAGGTCGGGCGCGAAGCGGGCGAACGTCGCCACCGCGTCGTCGCCCGCCTCGACCGATGCGGCGCGCAGCAGCCGGCGCAGGCGCACCGTCTCGGTCTCCTTCGAGCGGGGGACGAACCACTGACGCTCCACCCACCGCACCGATGCCGCGGTGGTGGCGACGTGGCGCCGCGAGGTGAGCATGAACGTGAACTCCGCGTAGCGGCTGCGGTCCGCCGGCGTGCGCTGCCACGGCTCGAGCTCCATCTCGTGCATCAGGGCCAGGTAGCCGCGCAGCCGCGGCGGCTCGCGCGTCGCCGCGATGCGCGCGAGCTCGGACCACGTGTCCGCATCCAGGTCGTCGGCGCCCGCGATGGCGACGATCGAACCCGGGGCAGCGCGCCGCAGCGTCCGGTCGAGTTCGCGGGCGTCGTTCATGGCGGCGGCGTCGGTCCAGGTCACGGGGACGTCGAGCTCCGCGGCCACGGTCGCGATGATGGCGCGCTTGGAGGAATCGGCCGGCCCCACGAGCAGCGTGTGCGGGAAGCGCGCCCGGCGCGCGAGGCACGTCGTCACCTCGGCGTCGAGGAGCGAGGCAAGCCCCGGGTGCTCGCCGAGGTGCCCCAGGGTCGGCGGCACCAGGTGGCGGTGGTCGAGCGTGGCGGCGATGTGCGGGCGCGCGGTGCGTGACTCGTCCATGAGTCGGGTCCTCGGAAGGGGCGTCATGCCGGGCATCGCATGGGGCCCGTGCGGGTGCGGAGGCTAGGACGCCCATGCCGGGAATCAAGGGAAATCCGGCCCGCCGCGCGGATTGTGGACATCCCGGCGCGCGGCCCGTCCGGGCTTGTGGCGTCCAGCGCGGCGGCACCACCATCCGTGGTGGGCGCGCGTGCCCCGGCCGTCGGTACCCTCGGCCGGCGATGCCCGACCCGTCGCACCGCCCGCCGGCATCGCTCGACTGGGACCTCTGGCAGGGCGAGGTGCCTCGCCGGCCGTACATCGAGGGCATCCACCCGGGCAACTGGCGCCGCTACTGGGCCTACGGCACCGGCACGCTCGGCGACATGGGCTGCCACATCCTGGACCTTCCGGTCTGGGCGCTCGGGCTGACCGATGCGCACGTGGCGTCGGCCGAGGTGTTCACCGAGGGCCCGCCGCCCGATGCCGTCGGCACGCCCGCGTGGCTCGAGGCAAGCTGGGCGATCCCCGACCCGCCCGCGGTCGGCGGCGCGGCGACGGGTGCACCCGACCCGCTGGTGCTCCGCTGGTTCGACGGCGGGCGCATGTCGCCCTTCGTGCAGGAGATCGGCGCGAAGGACCGCGTCGACTACCACGGCCGCTTCAACGTCTGCTTCCAGGGAACGCAGGGCGCGCTGTTCGCCAACTACGGCGAGATGCTGCTCTGGCCCGGCGCGCTCGGCGCATCGTGGCGCGCGCCCGCGCCGAGCTTCGCACCGAGCCCCGGCCACCACCGCGAGTGGCTCATGGCGATCCGCGAGCGGCGCGCCGATGCGCCGCTGTGCGGCTTCGCCTATGCGTCGCGGCTCACGGAACTGGTGCTGCGCGGCATGGAGGCGTACCGCGCCGGCGGCCGTTCGCCCGGCGAGCGCCCCGCTCAGGCCCGCACGATCGACGGCGCCTGATACGTGCCGCCGAGCACCTCGCGGGTCGGGGCCTTCATCCACTTCCCGAGCAGCTCCTGGTAGACGCCGCGGAAGTCGGTGGTGAACTTCAGGTCGCCGCCGTCGAGGTCGGTGAGGCTCGGGTACTTGCCCTGCAGGCCGGGGTTGACGTTCGGGCCCACCACGAAGACCGGTCCCGCCGTGCCGTGGTCGGTGCCGTTGGAGGCGTTCTGGCGCACGCGCCGGCCGAACTCGCTGAAGCACATGGTCATGACGCGGCCGTCGTTGCCCTGCGCCTTCAGGTCGTTCTGGAAGGCGAGCATGGCGTCTCCGAGCTGGCGCATCAGGTTGCCGTGCGAGTTGGGCTGGTTGGCGTGCGTGTCGAAGCCGCCCATGCTCACGTAGTAGACGCGCGTCTTCATGCCGTCGCGGATCATCGCCGCGACGGTCTGCAGCTGCTTCGCGAGCGCGCTGCCGGGGTAGCGGGCAAGCGGCGCCTTCTTCACCGCGGCGCGGATCCGGTCGCTCGTCACCTGCGCGTCGAGCGCGGTGCGCATCAGGAAGCTCTCCTGCGATCCGGCGGCCACGTCCTTCAGCTCGCCGGCGCGCACCATGCGCTGGTACTCGTCCTCCATCTGGCCGCCGGCATCGGCGCCGAGCCACCGGAAGAGGTCGGCGCTCTCGAAGGCGATCGGGCGCGACGTCCGGCCGAGCATGGCGAGCGGCGCCGTGCGTCCCACCGAGACCGCGACGTCCGCGGCGGGATTGCCGTTGCACGTCGCGTCGACGTAGCGGCCGAGCCAGCCGGTGCCCTTGCCCTCGGGGCGGCCGCTCTGCCAGATGTCCATGCTGGCGAAGTGGCTGCGGTTGGGGTTGGGGTACCCGACGCCGGCGACCACCGCCAGGCGCCCGTCGTCATGCAGTTCCTTGAGGCCCGTGAGGTTCGGGTGCAGGCCGATGCCGCGGTCGCGGTCGAGCTCGAGCGCCGCGCCGCCGTTCTTCGCCTTGCCCGGCTCGCCGAGCGAGAGCGAGGGCCGCGCCGCGTGGTACTCGCGGTCGCCGTAGGGGATGACCGTGTTGAGTCCGTCGTTGCCGCCCGAGAGCTGCACGATCACCAGGATCCGCTCGTCGGGGACGCCGGGGCGCGACCCCGTCGCGGACCCGTCCGGCGCCAGCATGCCCAGCGCGCTCTCCTGGATGAAGTGCGGCAGCGTGGCCGCGAAGGAGGCGAGCATCACGCCCTGGCGGATGAAGATGCGTCGGCTGTAGGCGTCGGGCTGGTGCATGGCGTGGCCTCCGGTGGGGAGTTCAGGCGAGCTGGTACTCGGGCAGGGCGGTGATCAGGGCAAGCGTCGACAGCGCGCGCTCGGTGCGCGCGGCCGGCGACGTCTGCGCGGCGGCGAAGCGGACGAGTTCCTCGCGGCGCGCGGGGTGCGCGGGCGAGGCGAGCGTGACGGCGAGCAGCCGGTCGACCAGCGCCTCCGGCGTGGCGGCGCCGGCGGCGAGCGCGTCGGCATCGAAGCGCGCGCCGTCGTTCTCCCAGTCGTAGATGTCGGGGCGCCTGCCGGTCAGCAGGTAGATGGCCACGTTCTGGCGCACGAAGAGCGTGCTGGTGTTGATCCACGCGCGGCCGCCGTCCCAGCCCTTGACGTTCGGGGGCTCGAAGAGGTTCTGGCCCATCAGGTCGCAGGCGGCGACGAGCGAGCTGAGCTGGCGCACCGGGGTGCCCAGCTGCCGCACCGTCTGCACCACCAGCTGCACCGGGCTCTTGATGAGCGCGGCACGGTTGGCCTCGTCGTGGAAGTGCGCGCTGCGGAAGAGCTTGGCCAGGACCGGCGCGACCTCGTACTGGCCGTCGCGCAGCTCGGCCGCCATGGCCTCGATCGCGCGGGCGCGCGCGGCGCGGTGCGTGGCGGGCAGGTCCGCGTCCGGGGTGTCGTTCACGAAGAAGCGGTGCAGCTTGCCGCAGAGGAAGGTGCTGCAGGCCTTCTGCGAGAGGGCCAGGCGCGCGAAGTCGTCGCCGTTCCAGTTGCCCTTCTTCCCGAAGATCACCTTCGGGCCGGCGTCGTGGTTCTGCTCCTGGAAGGCGAAGTCCTCGTCCTGGAACGTGTAGCCGGTGAGGGCGCGCGCGCCTTCCTTGATGTCCTGCTCGGTGTAGCCGCTGCCCTCGCCGAGGATGAAGAGCTCGAGCAGCTCGCGCGCGAGGTTCTCGTTCGGGCGGCCGCGCCGGCTCTGGTTGTTGTCCAGGTAGCGGATCATCGCCGGGTCGCGGATCACGTTGAGGACCAGCGTGGCGAAGTTCCCGGTGGCGTGGGTGCGGAAGAGGTGGTTCTGCTGGAACATCTTCCAGCTGTCCTCGACCGTCCGCCCGCCGGTGGCGAAGTGCCCGTGCCAGAACAGGGTCATCTTCTCCTCGAGCGGGCGCGCGGTCTCGACCATGCGCGCGAGCCACCACTTGCGCAGCTCGACGAGCTGCTGGCGGTCCTGGGCGCGCGCCTGGTTCTCCGCGCGCTCCAGGCGCTCGACGGTTGCCTCGTCGCGCTCGCGGCGCGCGCGCACCAGCTGCTGCCGTTCGTCCTGCGAGAGGTAGGGGACCAGCTCGCGGTCGAAGTCGTCCGGCGAGACCTCGGCCTGCGGCTGCGAGCCGTAGTTCACGACCAGGTCGACCGCCTTGTCGATGCCCATCGCCACCAGCGCGTCGACCTGCGCGGGCGTGCCGCCGAAGCCGGCGCGCGACAGGAGGTGGCGTGCGGCGGCCATGACCTTGGTACGACGAAGGGAACGGGCCCTGATTGCCGGGTTTCAGGACTTCGTCGCGCGATTGACCAGCCGGGCGGCGACGATCGCCGCCACGATGGGCAGCGGCATGAGGAACGTCCGGAACTCCCACGCCCCAAGCAGGTAGCAGGGGACGCCCAGGCCGAGGATGGCGAGGGTCACGGCCCGGGGGGCGCCGCGCGCCTCCAGCACGGCCAGCACCGGGAACAGGAGTCCGTAGGCCCCCAAGAACCCGAGGTAGGTCGGCTCACCGGGGCCGAGGGCCGGGGCGATCGCGAAGGCGACGTCCGGGAGGGCGAGCAGGACGCCCAAGGCGATGAGCGCCCCGGTGAGCGGCACCGGCAGCCGGATCGAGGGTGGTGCGCGGAACAGCTCGCGCAGGTGCGCACCCACCGTGAACGTGAGCTGCACGGCCCAGAGGAGGGCGATCGCCGGGCCAAGGCGCGGCATGCCGGTGGCGGGGTCGTTGAACGACGCCACCAGGAGGAGCATCGCGGCGAACGTGGCGCCGAACGTGATGAACGCGAGCCGCGGGCTCGGGGCGTGCTGCGCGGCGCGGTGGAACGTGAGGTCAAAGAGCGGGCTCGCCAGGAAGCCGGCGACGATCGTGGGCAGCGCGAAGGCGAGCGGCAGCGTGCCGAGGAGCGGGGCGGCGGCGGAATTCGTGGTGGGGGTGCCCCCGGGCAAGAGGAGCACGGCGGGCGCGGCCAGGGCAAGCACCGCGCCGAGCATGCGCCACGCCCCGTCGTCGCGCAGCGCGAGCGTCGTGGCGACGGCGAGCAAGGCGATCGGGACGCCGGTCGCCAGCACCGTCCGGAGCCCCGCCGCATCGCCGACGAACCACTGCGCCGCCCAGCCGGCGAAGTACAGCTGGTACGCAACGGTCACCGCGCTGAAGAGCGCGCAGGTCCAGCCCAGGCGCCGGGCAAGTGCGCGCGAGCGCTCGCGGTCGAGCACCAGGCCGAAGAGCGTGCAGCCCACGACGTTCGGCACCAGGAACGCCCAGAAGCCCGGCCATCCCCACAGCCGGAGCATGATGAACGGCAGGTACATGCCGATGCACCACGTCCAGCTCGACGTGCAGTACAGGCCCCACTGGATGCTCTCGAGCGGCCGGCGCACGGGGAAAGGGGGGACAGGGGTTCCTGGCACCTATCTCTTGCGGCGCTCGAGCTTGGCGCGGATCATCGACTTCGGGGTGCAGTGGAAGACGATGTCGCACTTGCCCACGAGCGGGGCCTTGCTGCCCGGCTTGTGGACGTGCTGGCGGATCTCCATCTCCAGCGCGATGTTGAACTCGCCGCCGGCCTTCAGGCGCGACTCCAGGTCCTCGGCGTTCATCACCTCGTACATCGCCGGCCCCAGGCACGGCCGCAGGAAGCGGTAGCGCATCTCCTTGCAGACCACGATGTAGTCGGTGCCGCAGCGGGCGAAGAGGTACATGCCGCCGGCCACCTCGCTGTTGCCGAGCAGCGCGGCGCCCGCCATCGCGTTGTACCAGTTGCGGTTGAAGCGCCGG